>JAVWZM010000027.1:0-24748 GCA_036661035.1 Oscillospiraceae bacterium | reverse complement strand
GCTGCCAAGTGAACGCTACTGCGGCGACTTGCCTTGCGGTACTTTATTTCCTGCGCGATTGCCGCCAAGGTGAGTAAGTAATAGTTTTCGGTTTCCGTTTTGGTGCGTTGAATTGGCTGTCTGCCTGTGCCGCAAACGTAGTATTTTCCGCCATATTGCAACACACCTTGCTTTGTATAGGGTTCATGGCTGTAGGCGGTGATACCCGCCGGGAATGAAAAGTGCCTTGTTTTAATGGCATAATAGCCGTGGTCGATAGCGATAATCATGGTGAGATTTCCTTTCTGATTTTAGATTTGTGGTTGCGCTCGTGCTATAATTTGTGAACCAGTTTGGCGCAACACAAGGATATCCAAATGCTATCCGAAAAGCTATATCCAACTGCAACAACGTTTCAGAGCAGTTTGTGGGAGAAACTGACATATCGGAATGACGGGCTGAGGGAAGGCTGTTGATATGGCGAGTGGCTTATGTGCCATTGCAAAGCAATTGGGTTGCGGATACGGCTATATTTCTTCTTCCCAGCAGGTATTTCTTTTGACCAGCTGGTAATTAATAAGGTAGTAAAGTTTTAATGAACGATTGCGAAAAATAAAAAAGCACTCAACAAGCTATTGTTTAGCAAGCTGGCGCGATAGGGCTGAGGTGATTCAGTTTTCTTTTCGGTAAGCTATAAAAGAAGACGCACCTATCCCTTGGAATTTAAATCGAAAAATACGCAAAATTGTTAAGCTTGTACCCATCTATGGCAACGCTATAAAACAAGCAAATTCGAGCATGTCCAGATAAAACCCGCCATCGGCTTAGCTACAGCTTTCCGATGGCGGGTTTCTTATTTTTGAGCGATTGTACGTTATTTTTTTCGTGGGTTTACGCACGCTCTACCTGGCCTGAGGAGGCTTTGCGCGCAAATATTCACGCGCAAATAAGCCTTGCGCTAAACAGAATATATACCGAATGGTATCCCAGCAAGGGATATCCTTTTAATATTACAAGCTCCACAAGCTACGACCAAGCATATGTAAGCGGCAGAGATATATTTGAAATAATGAGCCGTATTACCGACGATATTTTCAACACCTATGTGCGAAAACCCGGCACCTTAGAGCCTTATTTTACCGAATATTGCGACGGCAAGCAGGTAACCTGCAAGGGTATGAAGCAATGGGACACGGTAAAGCAGGCAAACGCAGGCAAAAATGCATTGCAAATTTTGCGTGTTTATTATCCTAATGTGGAGATAGTGCGCACTGATAATATTGCCGCTGTGCCCGAAAGCTACCCCGGCACACCATTGAGGGAGGGCTCTACAGGCGCAGATGTGCGCACATTACAGCGCTGGCTTAACCGCATTGCAAAGGATTATCCGTTTTTTGGCACGGTTACTGTAGACGGCGTATTCGGCGCATCTACTACAGCTATGGTTAAAAAATTTCAAAAGCAGTTCAGCCTTGCGCAGGACGGCATTGTGGGGCGCAGTACATGGTATAAAATCAGCTATATTTATGTGGCGGTAAAAAAACTGGCAGAGCTTACAAGCGAGGGCGAAAAGCCCGATGGAAACCTAGTTGCAGGGCAATATCCGGGCAGCCCCCTCCGCCTTGGAAGCCGCGGCGACAACGTGGAGCAAATACAGTTTTGGCTAAACCAGATAGGCAAATTTGTTACAACTATCCCAAGTTTAGCAGAGGACGGCATCTTTGGCGCAGGCACAGAGCGAGCAGTGCGCGCGTTCCAACAGCATTTTGACCTTACTGTAGACGGCGTGGTAGGCGCTGCCACATGGGCGGCTATTTATGCCGAATACAATTCTCTCGAGGTGGATTCCGCCCCTCCTGCCGTAAACCGCCCCGGTCAATATCCGGGCACCGCCCTGCGCATTGGCGATAAAGGCGAAAGTGTGCGGCAAATGCAGTTTTATCTGCGCATTATTGCGCGTTCAAACAGCGCAATACCATCTATTGCCACAGACGGCATTTTTGGCAATGGCACACGCAACGCCGTTATAGCCTTTCAAAACTTCTACGGTCTTGGGGCAGACGGTGTAGTGGGCATGCTTACATGGAATAAAATATACGAGGTGTACACAGATTTAATAAACGGTCTGCTTTCCCCCAGCCAGCGTCCGGGCACTTATCCGGGCAGCCCTCTGCTCCAAGGCGACAGCGGCATATATGTAAAGGAAATGCAATATTATCTGTATTTGCTTTCGGCGTATTATTCCACTATTCCGCAAATAGCCTATGACGGGCGCTTTGGCCCTGCCACCACAGCCGCCGTTAGAGCCTTTCAAACCCTTGTTGGCATTACCGTAGACGGCATTGTCGGCAAGGTAACATGGGACGCAATTTATGCGCGTTTTAGCCGTTTGCGTAATATTGACGGCCCCACCTATGCCTTTAACCCCATTCCTTATCCGGGAAGAAACATCAGCATCGGCGCAGGAGGCAGCGAAGTGTTTTTTGTGCAATATCTGTTATTATACATTGGATTTTTTTACGACAGCGTACTGCCCGTTATTTTTGACGGCTCTTACAGCAACAACACCGCCGAGGGCGTTTCCAGCTTTCAGGCTTTAGCGCAATTGCCCATTACAGGCATAGTAGACGAAAACACTTGGAACGCGCTTGTTTTTACATGGCTTTCTCTTGCCGCGGTATCAGGCGAGCCTGTAAGCGGAAACACTGCCGATTATCCGGGCTTTGTAATGCAGCTTGGCAGTGCCGGTGTAAGCGTGGCGCAATTGCAAACATATATGAACGGCATTGCCGAACGCTTTTCCTTTGCCGGTTTTGTGCCAAACAGCGGCATTTTTGAAGAAGAAACCGACGCCGCTGTGCGCGCATTTCAGCAGGGCTTCGGCTTACCTATTACGGGCATTGTGGAGCGCAGCACTTGGGACGCAATATACAATTATTATTCTCTGCCCGAATAGCCTGTTATATGGCATTTGTGAAAATGCTATACTGCGCTCAAAGCCTGTGTGCGGCGCATAACATCGCCCCACGAGGGGATATAGCAACGCTTACAATCTTTAAGCTAAGTTGCTATATTACACAATAGTACAAAGCCGCCAAAATTGGCATGGCAGCAAAAACAAATATGTGTAAAAACAAGGAATAGCAAAAGCCCACTCTGCAAGCTACGGCTTGCAGAGTGGGCTTAACAATTGTTAAGTATAGAGATATTAGTTAAATCTGTTTTTTACACGTCACATATATTTAATGTATATTCTTGTATTTATGGCAAGTTTGCGTGATATTTTGTCTTGATTGTAAATAAGCACCGTTAATCTAACGCTCGTTAAATATATTAATTACTATTCAAACAATTCTTTTATCTTACTTAGCTTTTGGCGGATTGGCAAATCGTACGGGCAACGTTCCTCGCATTTGCCGCAGCCTATGCAATCGCTTGCTTTGGCTGCCTGTGAGGCATATCTTGTGCGTGCCCAGCCCTCTAAATCGTAATTTTCAAGATAGCCTTGTAGCACAAAAACGCCGGGTATGTCTATACCCACGGTGCAAGGTGCGCAATATCCGCAGCGGCGGCAAAAATCTCCGGACAGCTTTTCGCGTATTGCCGCAATGTCTGCCAAATCCTTTTCGGTAAATTCTGTTTGCTTTGCGCCATCAATATTATCCATTGCCTCTTTGATATCCGCCATGCCCGGAATGGCTATGGTGCAATTATCGTTTGCCAGCACATAGCGCAAGGCAAGGCTGCCGTTCGTAATATTTCCGCCTGCAAGTGGTTTCATTGCAATAAAGCCCACATTTTGCTTTGCCGCCCTTGCCATAAGCTCCTCGCCTTGGCTTTCCACTATATTGTACGGAAACATTACGGTTTCTATTACGTCGTAGGATAATAAACGCTCTAGCGCGTCTTTACCATGGGCTGTTGCGCCAAGATGCCCTACCTTACCGTCTGCTATAGCATCTTTTATTGCGGCAACTGCGCCCTTATCCGAAAAGGCAAGTTCAAAATCCGCATCGGTTTTAATATTATGCAGCTGATAAATATCTATGTAATCTGTTTGCAGATTTTTAAGGCTGATATCAATATCCCTCGCCATGTCCTCATAGCTGCGCGACATGGATTTTGTGGCAATGATAAATTTATCTCGCATGCCCACCAATGCTTCGCCTAAATATTCCTCAGACACTGTATAGCCGCGTGCTGTATCTATAAAATTCACGCCTTGTCCACATAAGTATTCCAATAGCTTATGGGTTTTTTCAGCGTCTATCCTTTGCACCGGTATGCCGCCAAGACCAATACGCGAAACATGCAATTCTGTTTTTCCAAGTGTTTTGTACTGCATATAAACCTCCTTAAAATATTGTATTAAGATTATTGTAGCACAAGGATAAAGTTTATGCTACAATTAGTGCATAGAAATTTTTGTATAATCAGCAAGCTGTTATCGGTTTTACGCGCAATGGTATTTGGCATAACCGCAGCTTACATAAAGGAGCGTTTAATGAAAACTTACGTGAAAAAGTATTTTTTTCCTTCCTTGACATTGGCTTTGCTCATGCTTTGCGGTGCGCTTTGGGATTTGCAAATAAACACATTTTTGTACAATCCTAAATCCGTTCTGGGGCTTTTTATGGAAAGCTTTGGTTTTCTGCCCCTTTATTTACCCATTGTTCTTTTTGCGGCAAGCCTAGCGTTTGATAAACGCCGCAAGACCGCTTTGCGCATTACAGGGCTTTTGCTTTACACGGCAGGCTTTGTACTGCTTATGAATGTGGCGTTTAATCATCTTGTAAAGCGTGGTATTAGCGAGGGCGCTTTGCTTTTGCCGCAGCTTGCCATAGACGCAATTTTTATTATTGCAAGCATACTTGTTTTTAAAGGTCTTGATGTCGCCACGCACAAAAAGCTACAATTCCTTTTTGGCGTAGGCTGTGTGTACATGGTGCTTAATAATATTGTGGTAAACGTTTTAAAGCTTATCTGGCAGCGCACGCGCTTTGACGATATGCTTGCTACAGGCAGCATGGAAGGCTTTACTCCGTGGTATCTGCCCTTTGGAAACGGCGGCTCTAGCTTTCCGTCCGGGCACACTGCTGCGGCATGCGCAGTATTTGTGCTTGTAAGCGCCTGTGCGCTATTTGCCAAATGGCAAGGCAAGGAACGGCTTGTATACGCATTTTGCTTGGCATACGTTGGGCTAATGGCGATAGGGCGCATTATAATCGGCAGACATTTTTTAAGCGATACTGTAGCCGCCGCCCTTATAGGCGTATTGGTTTATGTGATAATGACAAAAACCAAGCTGTATAAAAAATGTTTAGCAAACGCTATAGAATAGCTGCGCAATGCTGCTGTAATTTCTAATATAGCACCTTATGCTCTTTTTACAGCAATTTTACTTTTGATCGTCCTACTCAAGCCCTCGTCTTTGCTGTATTCAACTTGACAAAATGTTGTGTACAAGGACAATAATTAGTCAAGTTGCTATAAAGCATCTGCATGTCAAGGAAAGCTGCTATATTATTTATAAACCAAACGCCCCCGATAAAGCACTGAAATGCTTGTTTCGAGGGCGTTTTGTGCGATTTGATTGAAAAAATATTTTGTACTCGGTTTACTTTGCTCTTGCACTTAGTACAAGGGCAAGCAGCCTTATGTGCGCTCTTGTGATATCTCTGAGCGCAAGGATTGATAATTATGTGCATCGTTGCCGTTGTATATGCAATATCCGTCTTTGCCCGTAGATTTTTTAAGGTACAAAGCTGTATCTGCGTGCTTATACAAGCTTTCAAAATCCACGCCGTCCCCCGGATAAATGGCGATACCAATGCTTGCCGACACTGTGCAGCTTTCACCGTTTTCGCTATATGTTTGCCTAAAGGCATCGCATACCTCTTGCGCTTTTGCTTTTGCGGTTTCTTCTGAAAAAACATTTTTCATAAATACAAAAAACTCATCTCCGCCAAGGCGCCCCACAATATCGCTTTCTCTGAAAACAGGCTGTAAAATGGCGGCGAGCTTTTGCAAAATCGTATCGCCGTACATATGCCCAAAGGTATCGTTTACGCTTTTGAAGTCGTCCACATCTATAATCATCAAGGCGTGCTGCGTCTCGTCCGTAATCTTGCCTGTTAAAAAGCCTTTAATCAATTGCTCTGTAGTGGATTTATTGTAAAGATATGTCAATTGGTCACGTTCTGCCTTTAGGGTAAGCATTTCTTCTTTGCTTTTTTGCTCGCTGATGTCCTCTATTATCCCCATTGCTTTGATTGTTTTTCCGCTCTCGTCTAAGATAGCGGACGCGCTGATTGAACACCATATGTATGTATTGTTTTTATTAAGCAAGCGCAATTCCACTTTGCAATCTTGTACGCCTTTTCGCATATCGGAAAAAAGCTTCAGCATTATGTCTTTGTCTTCGGGCAATACATAATTGCTTTGTATAATGCTTTGCGGAAAATTATTAAGACGCGGTTCAAAACCAAACAATTCCACAAAACCGCCGTTATACTCCATTACTCCTGTTGCCAATGTGTACTCAAACACCGTGTTATGGTTGCTGTTCAGCATAAATAAATATCTTTTCTCGCTTACTAATAGCTCCTCGTTCATCTTTTTCACGGCATCGCGGGAGCTTTCAGTGGCATATAATATTATCCCCACCACCACTATCGCAACAAGCGAAAGCTTAATTATCAGCGCAATTACCTCGGTTTGTATCATTTCTGCGTTTGCATCTATTACCTCTTTAGGTGTAACGATCATCAAAATCCAATCGTTTATTCCTACAGACATGTACTCGGCGTATCTCCCTTCGCCATTATATTCATATGCCGTATTGCCACTAACCCCTGCGCGCATATCGCTTATTATTTTGTCCATGCTGTAGCCTTTATCGAAAGACAGCTTTTTTATTGCGTCAAAATAATTTTCGTCCATTAAAAGCGCCTTGCTTGATGAAGGCATTGCCAAATAGTTGCCGTTTGCGTCCATTAGATGAAAATAACCCTCGCCGCCAAAATAATCCGTTTCCAACAATTTACCAAACTTTTGGGTGCTGATAGTACCTCTGATAGCTGTGTCGGACTTGCCGTCTTTTACAATTGGCACAATAATAGACACTGTCGGCTTGCCGTCTATCTTAGCATTTAAAAGTTCTGTAACAAACGCCTTGCCCTCGTATATTTGATCTACGTATCCCATATCGGCAATATTAACAACGTAGCCATCGCTTGTTATGCTTACGCCCTCGTTTGCAAAATCTATCGCCAAGCGTTCAAAACTCGTTCCCGTTGCAAATTTTTCAATCCAATAATTTGCTTTTTCCGATTTTAAATCATCAAGCGTAGCCATTTCATCTGCCACTGCCTGTACAAAATCGATTTTGTCTTGCACAGAATTTTGCACGCGATATACATTGCGCAAGGTTACGCTTTTTAATTCCTCTATGCCAAGTTGAGCCTGCCGCACCCTAATATTTTCAGAAAAGTCTACCAGCATATACGACATTGTCGTAAAGGAAGCGATGATTAATAAGGCAATAAGAAAAATTTTACATTTAACTATTTGCTTTAATTTTTTCATCGTACTTCTCCTCACATAAATATTTTTAATGCTTGGCTTTAAAAATTAAACCTGCTTTGTTTGCAATGCAAAATAATATAAAATGCTGCCGCGCATGCCCCAGCTTGCCTCAACCTTATATACATATACCCCCGGCACGCTTGGCGAGAGCATTTCGCCCGTTACATCTGTGGCTATCTCTATAAAATCTTGCGAATATCTACCGTCTGCACGCGAAATTTTAAGCTCTTTCGGAGGCTTTGAAAACTTTATTTCCATTTGTATCTGCGGCAATACGTCCACCGGATAAAGGGGAATATCCTCAGGTGCCATGGCAGGAAAGTCTTCAATAGTGGTTAAAAAGTTCCACGAATATCCTGCGCGAAACACACTGGTTTCGGGCAGGGAATTTCCGTTGTAAATTACATCTATAGATGGCAATGCAGATTGCGGATCCTTTGTGTCAAGGTTTTCTTTTATAAGCAGTGTTGCACATACTGCCAGCGATATCAGCACCGCGCCAAGGCATACCTTGCGAATAACCGATCTTGGGAATTTCATTTATCTTCCTCATTTTTACATGTTTTAATTGTTATAATATATTATATACTATTATAGTTTAAAAATCTACTATCAGAATAAACAGCCGATTAAATTCATATGTTTTTACAGTGTGTTTGCAGTATTTTTGCCTTTTTTTACTTCTTGGAGGTGTAAGTTTGAACTTTCATTTTTCAGCACGCAGGCTTTTAACGTCCGATATTTCTTCTGCCGCGGATTTCTATGGGGAATTTGGAAAAGACTACAGCTTTGCGTCCTCGCCACAGCTTAGCTGTATTTTGAAAAATGGCGAATTATGGGGCTGCTTTAACGGGGGCGCACTTGCTGCCATATGTGGGTTTTTACCCCTTAATTCCCCCTGCGCTGTTTGCCGCAGTGCAAGCGACACAGGGCTTTTGCGCAAAGACACCGTACTTTTGCTGCCACCATGTTCAAGTGCGGATTTTATAGGCCTTGAATATTTTTACCGCTGGTGTGCGGCACGCGCAGAAAATCCGCAAATTCCTCTGTGTGCGCTACTGCCTGTAAAAAGCGGATATTCCCATTTGCCCATGCTGTTTCGCGCGCAATTGCAGCTTGTTGCCATTCGGCCTTTATTTGAGCTGCGCCCATATTACATATTTTTAGAAAAAAACATGAAATTATCCCTCAACAATAGTATAATGGTACCTGTAAGCGATACCTTTAAGGTTTCGCAAATGTTGGAAACGGGCTTTTTCTCTGCGCATATATTCGACGATAACAGCCAAATGCTGTTTTGCCTTGAACCAACGCAATAAACATTGTGAGGTAAAAATGAAACTGGTTATTTTAGACAGCTATGCCCTTCGCGAAAACGACCTTGATTGGCAAAGCCTATATTCCCTTGTAGATGAAGTGGTTTCCTATCCGCGCACCGCATATTCAGATATTGTTTCTCGGCTTAACGGCGCCGATTTTGCAATATTAAACAAATGCCGAATAGATGACGCTGTGCTTTGTGCGGTGCCAACGCTTAAATGGATAGGCGTAACCGCCACAGGCACGGACAACCTTGATATTGCCGCTTGCCGTAGGCATAATGTTGCCGTGGCAAATGTGCCCGGATATTCCACCCATAGCGTGGCGCAGCTTGTGTTTGCCCTTTTAGGTGATGTTTGCCAATGCCCTGCACGCCACGAGGCGGCTTTGCGCAAAGGGCACTGGCAGCTTAACGTGCCCAAACGCTTTGCCATCACTTCGCAAACCGAGCTTTACGGCAAAACCTTTGGTATCATCGGCTATGGCGATATCGGAAAGCAGGTTGCCAAAATAGCTTTAGCCTTTGGCATGAAGCTGCTTTGCTATACACGCACTGTAAAAAGCGAGTATTTAAGCGACGATATAAGCTTTGTTCCTCTCGACATTCTTTTACAGCACAGCGATATCATTACACTGCACTGCCCCCTTACAGAGGGAACTCGTGGCATTATAAACAGCGAAAGCCTTGCTAAAATGAAGGAAAACGCCATTTTAATAAACACTGCACGGGGCGCACTTGTAGACGAGGACGCCGTTGCAAATGCTCTTGACCAAAATGCTCTTGGCGCATATGCGGCAGATGTGTTTTGCACCGAACCTTTAAATATGGACAATCCACTCTTATCTGCGCGTGGTGCATTTTTAACGCCCCATATTGCATGGGCTACAAACGAGGCTTTATCGCGGCTAGCCGCAGCCGTTTCGGATAATCTTGCGTCATTTCTTCAAAATACACCAAAAAATATCGTCAACTAGTTCTTTAATTTGCTATATATACAAAAGCAAAAATTGCGCTTGAAAAAGATATTAATAAGGTGTATATTGTAGTTTCGGATAGCATTATGACAGGAGTTGATTATATGCCGCAACGAATTGAGCAAATAATACAGGCGGATAAGCATGCACGCGAAATTGTGGAAAAAGCGCGAAAAAGTCGCGACGAGATACTAAGCGTTGCCAATGTTGAAAAGATAGAGGCCATTGGCGCGGCAGAAAAAAAGCTTGCTGATTTAAAGGCGAATTTGCAAAGCGAAAACGACAAATATGTCGCTGAGGTGCGCGCAGAGGCGACCGAGCTTTTGCATCAAAAAACCGCTGTGCTGGACGAAGTATATAATAGCAATGAAGAAAAATGGATAAATGATATCTTCGTTCGTATAACCGATAAATAATATACCGCGTAAAACCGCCATAATAAAGCTTTAAAAAGGAGGTGCTTACCATGTTGGAAAAAGCATCGGCACTTGCCGTTGTGCCAAAAGCGCGCGCGTTATTCAGCCGCCGCCTTACTCGTAACGAATATATGGAGCTTATGCGCAGACGTACTGTTACAGAGCTTGCGGTATTTTTAAAAGCGCATCCTTATTTTAAAAACACTTTAAAGCAAATGCCCACCAAGGATTTGCACCGTGCCCAGCTTGAAAGCATGCTTACGCACGATATATTCATAAAATATAAAAGCCTTCTGCGCTACGATTTTTCTAAAGACAGCTTTTCGCGGTTTCTTTTAATCGAAACCGAAACCTCACAGATACTAGACGCTTTACGGCTTATTTCCATAGGGCAGCACGAGGATTTTATATCGCGAATGCCTGCATATCTGCAAAACAGCCTCGGCATAGATTTGATGCGCCTTGCAAAGGCATCATCTTTCAAGGAAGTATTGCAGGTGCTTAAATTCACCCCTTATTATAAGGTGCTGCTGCCCATATACCACGACGACGAGCAGCTTGCCAATTTGCCGCGCCTTGAATGTGCTATGCTTACATATTATTACAGCACTATTGAAGACTTAATACGCAAATGCTTTAACGGGCGCGAACAGCGCGAGGTGGAGCAGCTGTTTTTGCAAGAAGCAGAGCTGTATAACCTCAGCTTGATTTTTCGTGTGAAGTCCTTTTTTCCAAACGAGTACACGCCGGACGAGCTGCAAGGCATGCTTTTGCCCATTGTGTACAAGGTTTCGCCACGCAAAATGAAAGAGCTTACTACAGCGGCAGACCTTAATGCGCTGGATTCGCTTATCCACAGCCTTGGCATGCCAAACTATTTTTCGTCTAAACGCATGGAGCATACAGGGGCAAACGAATATAATCCGCTTTACAGGCAAGCGATAACTTTACTGCATTTTACCACGTCACCAAGCGCCGCGCTGGCTGCTTTTATATGCTTTGCAAAGCAAGAAAGAAATAATATCATCAATGTAATTGAGGGTGTGCGATACGGCCTTGCCCCCGAAGAAATTGAAAAGCTACTAAGGTATTAAAGAGGTGTAACAATGGGCATTGCCAAAATGAAATATATCAATGTTTACGGTCCAGAGGAACAGCTTTCAAACACGCTGCAAACTCTTGCAGGGCTTGAATGTTTTCATCCTGACGAATCAGGCTCTGAGCAGTACCGTGTAAACATTGCCAACAATCGCTATGAGCCACTGCTTATTAAAGCAAATGGCCTTTTGGAAGATTTGGGCGCGCGCCCTTATAAAGATCCTTTGCAAATAAACGATTATCACACCGCCGAGGTGGACGCATATCTTGAAAAATTTGCCGCTGAGGTAGCAAGGCGCATGGCGCGCACAGCGGAAATAGAGGCGCAGATGTCGCTTTATTCGCAGGCGCGTGTGCAGCTTTACCACCTTACGGGGCTTACCTCCAGCGTGGACGATTTGTTTTCGTGTACTTTCTTAAAGGTGCGCTTTGGACGATTGCCTAAAGACAGCTACAAAAAGCTATCCTACTATGAGGACAAGCATTTTACTTTCACCGTATACGATTTTGACGGAGATTTTTATTGGGGCGTATATTTTGCACCAACAAATAACAGCGATGAAGTGGACAGCATTTTTTCGTCCTTATACTTCGAGCGCATTTGGGTGCCGGATTTTGTACACGGCAAGCCACAAGACGCTCTTGACGAAATAGCAAAAAAAGAAGCTGAACTTACACTAGAGCTTACCGAGCTTAAAAAAGCCGGAAATATCGCCACCGCCGCGGAAGTAGACAAAATACGTTCCATGCAGCATTGGCTGTATAACCGCAACCAGCTATTCAGCATGAAGCATTGCGCCACGCTTTTTAACCACACCTTTTACGTGGGCGGTTTTGTGCCTCTTGACGATTACGAGCGTGTAACGACCGCCCTTTCCGCTGTAAGCAGCATTAAATTCAGCGAGCAGCACGACAATGAGGACTTGCCTATTTCCCCACCCATAAAGCTTAAAAATAACCGCCTTGTGCGTCCGTTTGAACTTTATGTTAGCATGTACGGTCTGCCGTGCAACGGCGATATCGACCCCACTTGGTTTGTGGCGCTTACCTATTCTATTATGTTTGGCATCATGTTCGGCGACGTTGGGCAGGGCATCATCATAATGATAGCAGGCTACATAATGCAAAGGTTTAAAGGCATGGCGCTTGGCGGCATTTTAGAGCGCGCGGGCTTTTGCTCTGTAATCTTCGGCTTTGTATACGGCAGCGTATTCGGCTTTGAAGAAGCGCTTAACCCTGTATATCACATGCTTGGCATGGCAGGCAAGCCCATCGAGGTTTTCGGCTCTATCAATCTTATATTAATAAGCTCCGTTGCAATGGGCGCGTTTATCGTGATATGCGCCATTACTATGGGCATTGTTTCAAAGTTTCGCCGCGGCAAAAAAGGCGAAGTGCTATTTAGCCCAAACGGCGTAGCAGGTCTTGTGTTCTACGTTAGCATTATTGCGACAGCACTTGATATGCTTGTATTCCATATTGGTTTTGTGAAAATGCCCTTTATTATTATTTGCTTGATAATACCTATTTTCTTAATGTATTTTTGGGAGCCGCTTGCGCATTTTGTAGACACAGGCAAGCTAATCTTAAATAATCCGGGCGAGCTTTTACTTAACGGATTTTTTGAAATGTTTGATACTCTTTTAAGCTATATTACAAACACACTTTCGTTTTTGCGCGTGGGCGGCTTTGTGCTTTGCCATGCAGGCATGATGAGCGTGGTATTTACACTGGCAAATATGGTAGGGCCTGTTGCGTATGTGCCCGTTGTAATTATAGGCAACCTGTTTGTTATCTGCCTTGAAGGGCTTATAGTGGGTATACAGGCTTTGCGCCTTGAATTTTACGAGGTGTTTAGCAGGTTTTTCGAGGCGGACGCAGTGCCGTTTACACCGCTTACACTCAAAAACAAATAATAGAGTGTTTAAATAGAGCAAGCTTTTGAAAATTTATCACATATGTGTAAATGCATATGCATAATCAACAACATTTTAACAACAAACAATTTTGGAGGAACTATTATGAAATCTACAAAGAAAACAGCACGCATTATTTTTTGCATGGCATTAATGGTAGCGCTATTCGCAGCATTTTCCATGACGGGCTTTGCCGCCGAAGCAGAGCCTGCGGCAGAGGCTGCCGCCGCTACGAATAACAGCAATAGCTTTGCTTACATCGCAATGGCTCTTTCCACAGGCCTTGCTGCCATCGGCGCAGGTGTTGCCGTGGGCTCAGGCGCACCGGCAGCTATCGGCGCACTTACCGAGGATCCGAAAAGCTTTGGTAAAGCCTTGATATTCGTGGCATTGGGCGAAGGTATTGCTTTGTACGGCATGCTTATTTCCATACTTATATTCACAAAGATTTAGAGTATTAACCATGAAATATTATTTAATCAGCGACAATAACGACACTCTTGCCGGTATGCGCCTTGTGGGTGTGTACGGCGAGGTGGTGCATGAGGAGCGCGAAGTATTTGACGCGCTGCAGCGTGCAAAGGCGCAAAGCGACATTGGCCTTTTGCTTGTGTCTGAAAAGCTTTGCAAACAATATCGCGAGATATTGCTCGATTTTAAAATGCATTGCCCCTGCCCGCTTATCGTGCAAATGCCGGACCGCCACTCTAATGACGATGTGGCGCAGAACCTGCGGCGCGAAATAGCCGAGGCTGTGGGTATAAAGATTTGAGGAAACCAAAATGCAGGATTTGAATACAGGAGAGCGTTACGAGGACTTCGAGCGCGAAATTATTGACGCTGCCGAACGCGAGGCCGCCGCATTGATAACAGGCGCACAAAGAGAAAAGGCAATGATTTTGCGTGCCGCAAAGCATAGCGTAGCGCAAAGCACTTATGATAAGCTTAGCGAATCGGCAGAGCATTGGCGCTTTGGCGCAAAAGCAACCGAAACGCAAAACGCAAGGCGCAATCTGCTTTTATACCGCGAGGAGCTTACTAAAAAGCTGGCAGATAAAGTGCGTGTGCGTCTTATCTCTTTCGCTAAAAGTGCTGAATACGAGAAATATTTAAGCAAAACCCTTGACGCTAATGCCGACTTGTTAAATTTAGACGACATAGTGGTATCATGCCGCGAGGCGGATTTGCCTATTGTGGAAAAGCTTTTGGCAAAATACACCGCTACCGCAAAGCTGAGCAGCGACATTATCCTTGGCGGCTTGCGCATTAGCAATGGCCATAAAATTTACGACGAAACAATGGACGCCGCTCTGGTTTACGAGCAAGAGCGTTTTCTTTCCTATTGCGGATTAAAGGTGGTGTAAAAGTGCAAAATGATGTAATTTATTCCGTAAACGGCCCTGTAATTACCGTGCGCGCCACCAAAAGCTTTGCAATGCTAGAAATGGTGCATGTGGGCAATTTGGGGCTTATTGGCGAGGTAATAGGTGTAAACGAAAAATACACCACTATTCAGGTGTACGAAAACACCACGGGCTTAACGGTTGGCGAGCCTGTAAACGGCACTCATGCGCCGCTTTCTGCCATTTTAGGCCCCGGAATTATGCAAAATATTTTCGACGGCATAGAGCGCCCACTACCCGGCATTGCCGAGCGTTGCGGCGCATTTATAGCAAACGGTGTCAGCATACAAAGCCTTGACGAAGAAAAGCTTTGGGACGTGACTGTTATTATAAAAGAGGGTGACGAGGTACAGGGCGGCGAAATTATCGCCACTTGCCCCGAAACCTCTGCTATTACCCATAAAAGCATGGTGCCTCCGCGCATTAGCGGCACTGTTGTATACGCCGCGCCAAGCGGTAAATATAACATAAATACGCCAATTTGCTCTGTAAAAGCCGCAAACGGCACGGTGCAGGACATTTGCCTTGCGCAAAAATGGCCCATACGCACGCCGCGCCCCGTAACCGGACGCGAAAGCATTTCTCGCCCCCTTATCACAGGCCAGCGTGTAATCGACAGCCTATTCCCCATTGCCAAGGGCGGCACTGCCGCTGTACCCGGCGGCTTTGGCACAGGCAAAACCATGACACAGCATCAGCTTGCCAAATGGTGCGATGCCGACATTATCGTGTATGTGGGCTGTGGCGAGCGCGGCAACGAGATGACACAGGTGCTTGAGGAATTTAGCGAATTGATAGATCCGAAAAGCGGCCGCCCAATGACAGACCGCACTGTTTTGATAGCAAATACCAGTAATATGCCTGTTGCCGCGCGTGAGGCAAGCATTTACACAGGCATTACCCTTGCGGAATATTACCGCGATATGGGCTACGACGTAGCCATAATGGCAGACTCCACTTCCCGCTGGGCAGAGGCATTGCGCGAGATATCGGGCCGCCTTGAGGAAATGCCTGCCGAGGAAGGGTTCCCTGCATATTTGCCGAGCCGTCTTGCGGAATTTTACGAGCGCGCAGGCTGCACAAATAACCTTAATGGCACAAACGGCAGCATCACTATTATCGGCGCAGTATCTCCCCAAGGCTCCGACTTTTCAGAGCCTGTTACCCAAAACACCAAGCGTTTTGTGCGCTGTTTCTTGGCTCTTGATAAGTCCCTTGCCTATGCGCGCCATTACCCTGCCATTAACTGGAACATAAGCTACAGCGAGTATTACGAAGATTTAGACGCGTATTTTATAGAGCATGCAGGCGCAGATTTCCCTGTTTTGCGCACAAAGATGCTTAATTTATTAAACGAAGAAACCAAGCTGATGGAAATAGTAAAGCTTATCGGCAGCGACGTATTGCCCGACAACCAAAAGGTTGTAATAGAGATAGCTCGCGTTATCCGCACAGGCTTTTTACAGCAAAACGCATACCATGCAGACGACACCTATGTACCCCTTGATAAACAGCTTAATATGATGAAAATCATCATGTATCTTTACGATAAAGCCCAAGAGCTTATCGCGCAGGACATTCCCGTGCGCAAGCTAAGCGAGGCAGGCATGTTTGAAAAGCTGATTAAGATGAAGTACGATATACCAAACGATAAGCCGGAGCTTTTTGACGATTATTATAAAGAAATCAGCGATTTGGCCGCCGAATTGATGGCGAAAAAGGCAAGCTGATTTGGGAGGATTGTCCATGACTGTTGAATATTTAGGCCTTGAAGATATATCGGGGCCGCTGATAGCGGTAAACGGCGTTGACGGCGTAAGCTTTGAGGAAATGGTAGAGGTAAAAACTGCCGACGGAATACGCAAAGGGCGTGTGGTTGCGCTAGAGGGCGACCGCGCGTTAATTCAGGTATTTTCCGGCACCTCCGGCTTAGCACTTGGCGATACACGCACAGCTTTTAAAGGCAACCCCATGCGCCTTGCGCTTGCTCCAGAAATAGTAGGGCGCATATTTTCAGGCGCAGGCGAGCCTATAGACGGGCTTGGCGCCGTGTGTCCCGACAAATACGGCGACATAAACGGCAGCCCTATAAACCCCGTAATGCGCACATATCCGCGCAACTATATACGCACGGGTATTTCCTCCATAGATACTCTTGTTACCCTTATACGTGGGCAAAAGCTGCCGATATTTTCAGGCAGCGGCATGAGCCATAACCGCCTTGCGGCACAGATAGCAAGGCAGGCAAAGCTTGGCGAGGGTGCCGAGGGCGGCTTTGCCGTGGTGTTTTGCGCCATGGGCGTAACCAACGACGTTGCCGATTATTTTCGCCGAAGCTTTGAAGAAAGCGGAGCGCTTTCACGCGTTACAATGTTTTTAAACCTTTCGTCAGATCCTATTATCGAAAGAATATTAACACCGCGTTGCGCCCTTACCGCCGCTGAATATCTGGCATTTGAGCTAAATATGCATATTCTCGTTGTTATGACAGATATGACAAGCTACGCCGAGGCATTGCGCGAATTTTCGTCCTCTCGCGGTGAAATACCGGGGCGCAAGGGCTATCCCGGCTATCTTTATTCCGATTTTGCAAGCCTATACGAGCGTGCAGGCTGTATAAAGGGCAGCGAGGGCAGTGTAACGCAAATACCTATTTTAACCATGCCCAACGACGACATCACCCACCCTATTCCCGACTTGACGGGATATATCACCGAGGGGCAAATAGTGCTGGACAGATATTTAGACCAGCAGAGCATTTATCCGCCTATCAGCGTGCTGCCAAGCCTGTCGCGCCTTATGAAGGACGGCATCGGCGAGGGCTTTACAAGGGCCGACCATTCCGCTGTGGCTAATCAGCTTTTTGCAAGCTATGCAAAGGTTAGCGACGCGCGCGGCCTTGCAAGCGTTATCGGTGAGGAGGAATTATCCCCCACCGACAAGCAATATCTTTTGTTTGGCACTGCTTTTGAAAAGGATTTCCTTACACAAGGCTTTACAGAGGATCGCAGTATAGGCCTAAGCCTTGATTTAGGCTGGCAGCTACTATCCATTTTGCCACGCACAGAGCTAGAGCGCATAGACGATAAAATGCTGGACGAGCATTATAGAAAGCATTAATTTTACACGTTATACCGCCGATATATACTATATTCGGTACAGATATTCCGCATAAAGCGCAGAAGGTTTGCTTTGTAATTTTATTGCTTTTGCAATTGCAAATTTCATGCATTGTAGCTTTACTTTCAAGATGTATCAAATGCATTTTCACCATTACACAAAGGAGGCTTAACATATTGGCTGAGCAAATTTTTCCTACTAAGGGCAACCTTATTATCTGCAAAAAAAGCCTTTCATTGGCGAGCCTTGGCTTCGACCTTTTAGACAGAAAGCGCAATGTGCTAATGCGCGAAATGATGCAGCGTATAGACGAGGCCTCCGCCTTACAGCGCGACATTGGCGACGCTTTCAGCCGCGCATATAAGGCATTGGAAAGCGCAAACGTTACCCTTGGCATTGATAAAACCCTTGAGGGCTTTATGCCTGAAGAAAACGGGTTTTTCATGAGTAGCCGCAGTGTAATGGGTGTGGAGTTGCCCACCACAAGCTTTGAAACCACGTCGCCCCCTCGCCCTTTGTACGGCTTTTTCGGCACTAATATGCAGCTGGACTACGCCACCGTATGCTTTGCCAATGTAAAAGAGCTGTGCGCGCGCCTTGCAGGCACAGAAAATAGCGTTTATCGCCTTGCCGCCGCCATTAAAAAAACTCAGCGTCGCGCCAATGTGCTGAAAAACGTGGTGATACCAAGGTACGAAACAAATGTTTCCTTTATTACCGCTGTACTTGAGGAGCATGACCGCGAAGAATTTACCCGTTTAAAAGTAATTAAACGCACTAAGGGCAAAAAAGCTGCGGAGGATTAAGCGAAAAAATCTGTGTTTTCTTTATTAAATTTATAATGCAAAAATATCCCTGCCATGGATTTCAAAATCTATGGCAGGGATATTTATTTTTAATTGTTTTTGTACCGCATTTATGTGCTTTACATCATTATTTTCTGCAAGCCCTTAGATTGATGCTCTAGCTCCGCAGACAGCGTTGCGCTCTTTTGTGCCGCATGCATATTTTCGCTTACAACAGATGATATTTCTTCCAGTTCTTCCTTCAAAACCTCTAGAGTTTCTTTTTGCAAAAGCGCAAGCGCACGTATTTCCTCTACGCTTTCGCCGCTTTGCTTTGAGGAGCCTGTTGCCGCCGATATCGCCTCGGCTGTGCTACTTGCAACTGCACGCCCCTTGGCAATAGCCGTATCCACATGCTGCATAAGCACACCTGCGCTTTGCGATGCATTTGCGCTCTTGCCGGAAAGGCTGCGCACCTCTTGTGCCACCACTGCAAAGCCTTTGCCTGCACTGCCTGCACGCGCCGCCTCTACCGAGGCATTAAGCGCAAGAATATTAGTTTGAAAGGCGATATCGTCGATGCTTTTCATCACCTTGCTTATTTCACTAGCCGCAGTTTGTATCTCTTGCATAGCAATTAGCATGTTTTCAAGCTCGGCGTTGCCATGATCCAATTTTTGAATTGCGTCTGTTTCAAGGGCACTGCTTTGCAAGGACGCCGCCTCGGTTTGCACCATTTGCTCAGACAGCTTTTTGATACTTTGCGTTATTTCTTCTACAGATTGCGCCTGCTTTACTGTGCCTGCGTTAAGAGTGCTTACGATATCAGACATTTCGCTTGATACCGCGGTAACACCTTGAGCGGATTTACCTGCACCTGCAAATATTTGCTCCTGCCTTTGGCTCAGCTTGGCACTTTCTTCCGCCTTTTCGCGTGCTTCCTTTAAAAAGCCCCTTGCTTCATCGGCATTTTCCTTTGCCTCGTTTATAAACACATTGCCCCAAGATACCACAAGATACATTAGCAAAATGCCCACATCAAGCCCTAAGATGCATTTGCCTGTAACTAGCATATCTGCGCCCTTATATGCTATATTCCACAAAAACAAAGCAGAGCCCAGCACGCATATATTTATTACAATGCCCTGCACCAAAACTATTTTACGGTTAAAATACACTCCGCACATTATAGCACTTGCAAGGTATAGCGGAAAGAAGTTATGTACGTTGCCCTCACATAACGCCGCAATAAAAATCATCATAAATTGCGCTGTTGTGATAAAAATCATGCGCCATTCTTCGCCGGCATACCTTTTTAAAAGCACAGCAATTATCACAGCCACTACGCCCATGCCTGCAAGCACCGACGCAATTGCAAAGTTTCGTGTAAAAATATTGATTGTTGTAAAGGTAATACATACCATAATCAACACTACAAGGTTACTTTTTAAAATAGTATCTGTCCCCACATGAGTATTGAATATGTTTTGCTTTTTTTTGCTCATTTTTAACGCCTTCTATCTACTTGTTCTTATACATTTCAGTATAGTACTTTTGATAATCTCCACTTGTTACATTGTTCATCCATGCTTCGTTTTCCAGATACCAATTGATGGTTTTTTCTATGCCCACTTCAAAGGTTGTTTCCGGATACCAGCCAAGCTCGTCTTTGATTTTTTGCGGATCAATGCCATATCTGCGGTCGTGGCCTTTGCGATCCTCCACGTATTTAATCAAGGTTTCGTCTATGGATTTATCCACCTTATTGTGCAAAAGCTCTATGATTTTCTTTACGATAAATATATTAGGACGCTCGTTATGGCCACCTACATTATACACTTCGCCAAGACGGCCGTTTGTGCATACCATGTCTATTGCCTTGCAGTGGTCCTCTACATACAGCCAGTCGCGCACGTTCATGCCGTCGCCGTATACGGGCAGACCTTTTTTGGTTTTGGCATTATTAATCATAAGCGGTATCAGCTTTTCGGGGAACTGATATGGGCCATAATTGTTGCTGCAACGTGTAATGTTAATAGGAAAATGATATGTGTCGGCAAAGGCGCGCACAAACAAATCTGCTCCTGTTTTGCTGGCGGAATATGGGCTGTGGGGATCAAGCGGCGTAGTTTCCATAAAATATCCTGTGTCGCCAAGAGAGCCGTACACCTCGTCTGTAGATACCTGCAAAAACTTTTTGCCTGCCTTAAAGCCGTCGCCCTCTGCCCATGCAAGCTTTGCACATTGCAGCATATTTATAGTGCCCTCAATATTGGTTTTGGCAAATATTTCAGGGTTGGTGATGCTTCTGTCCACATGGCTTTCAGCCGCAAAGTTGATAACATAGTCAATATCGTTATCCTCAAAAAGCTTACTTATCGCGGCTCGCTCGCAGATATCCGCCTGTACAAAAACATGGCGTTTGTCGCCCTCTATGCTTTTAAGGTTTTCCAGATTGCCTGCATAGGTAAGCTTATCTACGTTAATTAGCTTAATATCGCTGTATTTACCCAGCATGTACAGCACAAAATTGCTGCCGATAAAGCCTGCTCCGCCTGTTACCAAATATGTTTTCATAAATATTATTCCCCTTTGTAATTTTTAAAAAAGCTTTCAAGTGCCTCTTGCCATGGGCGCATTTCGTTGCCCACATCATTGCGCAGCATCATATTGTCTAGTGCCGAATACGCAGGGCGCGCCGCCGCCGCGTTGTACTGGGCTGTGGTGCAGGGCTTTACAACGGCATCTATGCCGGAAAGTCGCACTATTTCACTTGCGAAGTCGTACCAAGAGCATACTCCCTCGCCTGTGCAATGATAAATACCATACTCCTTGGTAACTATCAGCTTTAATATATGATGTGCTAAATCCGTGGCGTTGGTCGGGTTGCCGAATTGGTCGTTTACCACGGTAATTTCGCCCTTTTCCTTTGCCACACGCATCACGGTTTTTACAAAGTTTTTGCCCGCATAGCCATAAAGCCAAGCCGTGCGCACAACAAATGTATGGTTGCAAATCGCCAAGGCATATTGCTCGCCAAGTAGCTTTGTTTTGCCGTAAACAGATACAGGGCAAGGCTGCTCATATTCTGCCACAGGCTCTTTTGCGTTTCCGCTGAACACATAATCTGTAGATACATGCAATAGCTTTGCGCCTATCTCGTCGGCGGCTAGGGCAAGGTTTCTCGCGCCTATCACGTTTACCTTAAAGGCGTCGTCCTTGTTGCTTTCGCAGCCGTCTACATTGGTATATGCCGCGCAGGATATTATTGCGTCGGGCTGATGATGCCTTGCAAACACAGCCACTTCATGGCGGTTTGTAATGTCCAAGGTGTCCACATCTGTGGCTATAACCGTGGCGCGCAACAGCTTATCCGATACTGTGCCAAGCTCGCTTTCTCCGGCACGTAATATCCGCAAAAGCTCTGTACCAAGCTGGCCCTTTGCACCTGTAATCAGTATTTTCATTCTAGCACCTCATTATTTTTGCTTTACACTTTCGGCAACAAAGTAAAGATATTTGCCGTATTCGGTTTTGCTTAGTTTATCCGCTTGCGCCAATAATTGTTCACGAGTGATAAACCCACGGCGGAACGCTATTTCCTCAAGGCAAGAAATATATTGCCCCTGCCTTGTTTGCACCGCCTCTATAAAATTGGCGGCGTCTAGCATTGCGCGGTGGTTGCCTGTATCAAGCCACGCCATTCCGCGGCCAAAAAGCTCTACCTTTAGCTCGCCCATGTCAAGATAAGCGTTGTTTACGCTTGTTATTTCTATTTCGCCACGAGGGGACGGCTTTACATTTTTGGCAATATCCACCACGCGGTTATCGTAAAAATAAAGCCCCGGCACGGCATAATTGGATTTTGGATTTTTGGGCTTTTCCTCTATGGAAAGCACAGTGCCGTCGTCGCTAAACTCCACCACGCCAAACTCTGTAGGGTCCGAAACATGATAGCCGAATATGGTTGCTCCGCTTTTGCGCGAGGCGGCATTGGCAAGGCGCTCTGAAAAGCCGTAGCCGTAGAAAATATTATCCCCAAGCACAAGGCAAACACTGTCGCCATTTATAAATTCTTCGCCCAAGATAAATGCGTCTGCAAGGCCTCTTGGCTCTGCCTGCACCTTGTACGAAAACTCTACTCCAAACTGGCTGCCGTCGCCAAAAAGCTCTTTAAACCCAGGCAAATCCCGAGGCGTGGATATAATTAATATCTCTCGTATACCTGCAAGCATCAAGGTGGACACCGGATAATAAATCATGGGCTTATCGTATACTGTAAGCATCTGCTTTGAAACTGCGATTGTGGACGGATACAGCCGCGTACCGGCTCCCCCTGCTAAAACAATACCTTTCATTCTTCTGCTCCTATCAAATAAATTTAAATCCCCATTTGTGCCAGTATATAAACATAGATTTTATCTGCATAAAAAAGTTGTGAAACTTTTTGTTTGCGTCGCGATGCCATGCATGCACCACGCTTACGCTTGGCAGATACACGCATCTTCCGTATTTAAGTGCCTTTTGCGTAATATCCGCGTCCTCAACATACATAAAATAATCTTCGTCAAAACCGCCCATTTTGCAAAATATCTCTGTGCGTATAACAAAAAAACAGCCTGAGCAAAACTGCACATCTTTTGCCACCGATAAATCTTCGTCCAACATCAAATAATGCTTTTCGATGTTTTTTAAAAAAGGCAAGGGCAATTGCCTAGACAAAAGCGCCATAAGGCTTGGCTTGCGCTTTGCCGTATATTGCTCGCGCCCATCGGGAAAGCGCAACGCAGGCGTAACCATGGCAATGTCGGGGTTTGCGTCCATGTATGCGCATATATTCGAAAGGGCGTCATCTGTAAGCTGAATATCCGGATTAATTACCGCGTGATATCGCGAATTAATAAGCGGCAACACCTTGTTATGCCCAGAACCAAAGCCAAGGTTTCGCGGCAAGGCAAGCACTTTTGTATTTTCGCCAAAATCTGTTTTTTGCAGCCCTTCGCCTGTGCCGTCGGTAGAGGCATTATCCACAAGGAAAAGCGTGAGGTCGTTTTGCTTTGTGTTTTTTATTATAGATTTAGCCGCTACCTGCGCTTCGTCTAAATCGTTATAGGTAACAATGCATGCGGATATATTCATTTGCGGCATACGCCTCTTTCTTTAAACATTTTAAAAAGGCACTTTGCCTGCGCCAATTATCTCATTATCTTTTAAAAACAAGTCTGCAAACTTGTTTTAAAAAAATATATTCTATGTGAAAATATATCTAATAGCATTTTACCATTTTTTATGCCGCCATTCAAGTGTGTAAGGCGGTTTATACAATAATAACTTGTTTTGGGCTTTCGTTTGCTCTGTTTATACACCGCAAACTGTAAATATTTTTATTTTTCGCCAAAGGCTGTTATATTTGCCCCTTGTTTGCAAACAATAACTCCTACAAAGGGGGCTTTTATAATGACTGCTAAAAAGATGTTGCCGCTGTTTATCATTGGCGGCATAGGCTACTGCCTAATCGAAATTATTGTGCGCGGATATACACACTGGTCCATGGGGCTTGCCGGTGGCATATGCTTTGTGTGCCTTTATCTGCTTTACGAAAAAATGGGTGGTGCTAATATATTGCTGAAATGTGCCGCAGGTGCTTTGATGATTACAGGTGTAGAGCTTGCGGCAGGGGTAGTATTCAACCTGTGGCTTGGCATGGAAGTATGGTGCTACAGCGAGGAGCTTTTAAATTTATATGGGCAAATTTGCCCGCTTTATTCGTTTTATTGGTTTTTGCTTTGCATACCTATTATGGTCGGGTTTTCTTTGCCCCAAGCATTGGCGGCATTGCGTTTTAAAAGGCAGCAATAAAATGCAAAAAAAGATTTGACGCAGTAAACGTCAAATCTTTTTTAATTGAAACCTTATACTTTGTGCGTGCTAACACACATGCACAATTGAAACTGTCACAACAGTTTTAGCAGTCCTATTATCTGATAAACCTAAATCTGCAAAGCAACATGCTTTCGCATGATAGCTTTATCTGTCGATATGCTTTTAAACCGCTATGCCTTTTTTGATATTATGCATACCCAGCCGTTTTTGCACTTAATGTCTTTTATAATAAGCCCTGCCGCCACAAGCCCTGCCGCTACCTCGTC
>JAVWZM010000026.1:0-25818 GCA_036661035.1 Oscillospiraceae bacterium | reverse complement strand
TTTCGGTGGCGAAAGAGATACACTACGTAGTATTACGTTATCGCGCCTTAAGCGCGTGTTCTTATTTAGCCTTGCTATATGCATGGACAAATGCAGTGATTAGTACTGTCATATACAAAAAGAACTAGCACTGTCATATATAAAAAGAACAGCGCACTGCAAAGTGCAATAAAATGTGAGAAATGCAATTACATTGCAAAAACCCAACGGGCGGAGCAGAGCCACCGCCCCTACAGAGTAGGAGCAAAGCAGTTGCATTGTAAGTGCGAAGTGCTTGCCGCTAGGCATATTTTCTTTTATACCAAGTCGTATATATCCTTTGGCATTTCTTTGATAAGCTGTTCGTTTTCCATAAACACTTCAAATATTCCGGGATCGAAAAAACATTTGTTTTCGCTTTTTAGTATTAGCATGGCGTCGTCATGGGAAAACGCCTCTTTGTACGGCCTTAACGAAGTAAGCGCGTCGTATACGTCCACTATGGAAAGAGCGCGCACATAAAACGGGATATCTGTGCCGGAAATACCACAGGGATATCCCGAGCCGTCCCAGCGCTCGTGATGATAAAGTGCCATATCTCGCGCACAATTTAAAAACGCATCGTTATGTGTTTTTGCTACTATTTTATCTATCAAATCCGCACCCTTGCGGCTGTGCTGTTTCATTTGCTCAAATTCTTCTTTATTAAGCGGCCCCGGCTTTTTAAGCACCGTATCACTTATGGATATTTTGCCAATATCGTGCAGAGCGGAGGCGCGCAAAAGGTCGTTTAGGTTTTCGCTGCCAAATTCGTATTTATATTTTTCGTTTTCATGCAAGGCTCTTATTAATATTTCAAAATAAGCTGTGGTGTTACGAATATGGCTGCCTGTGGTTCCGTCGCGAGATTCCACCATTTCTGCCCAGCTTATTGTAATTACATGCTGTAGGCTTGAAATATGTTCGGTTTTTTCTTTTACTATTTCTTCTAAATCTGTTTGATAAATATGCAATTCCATTTGAGAACGAATACGTGCAAGCATTATTTCGTTGTCGAAAGGTTTTTTGATAAAATCTTTTGCGCCAAGACGAAAGCCTTCTCTCTCGCTAAAAACAGTATCCTGCCCTGTAAGAAAAATAACCGGAATTTTTTTGTATTCGGGGTTTTGGCTGATAATTTGCATCACCTCATACCCGTTCATATCCGTCATTTGAACGTCTAGCAAAATCATGTCCGGCTTTACACGAGTGAGAAATTTCAAAAGCTGCTGTCCGGATATAAGCTTTGTAATCTTATAATAGTCGCCAAGGGCATTTTCTGCAAGCTCTAAATTCACTTTATCGTCATCTACTATTGCTATATGTCGCCGTATTCCATAAATTTCCGACACCGTCATCACTTCCTTTCTACATTATTTTCTTTGCGTATTCGTCAATTAACGCAAGCGGCGTTTCAAAGTCGTAGGAATTTAAACATTTACCGAGATTTTCTAATAGCTCAGCTTCGCGCGCATCAAGCAAAAGCTTGTCTTGCTCTGCAATAATGCGCTTTATATTTTCGGAGTCGTAATTATAAAACGCCTCCTTGATATCGGTTAAAGCCTCATTTGAAAGTGCGCCATGCACTACCGGTTTGCCGATGCTTGCCACATTTTCTTTGGCGTTTTCGTCCGTATTATCAAAGATATATTTTTCTACCTCGTCCAGCGTTTTTTGCATATTTACAAAAAGCTCCGGAAGTAAATCTTGCACTTTTTCTACATTATTATCACTTGCAAACACCTCTATTTGTGCTGCAAGCTGCGCCAAAGCATTTGCCGAAACCCCTGCGCTTGCGCCCTTTAAACCGTGTATTTCAATGGTAAATCGCTGTATATCGCTAGATAGCCAGCCCTGTAATGTAAGCATTTTTTCCTTTAGGCTTTGGCTGTAGGTAGACAAAATGTCACAATATGCTTTTTTCCCGCCAAGCTTTTTGGCAACATTCGCAAAATCCACAAAAGCGCATGAGGACGCAGCAGAGTTGCTTAATTGGGCATTTTCCACCTGATGCATCATTATGGTTTTATGATATTCTTCTGCCTTTGCAGGGTTATCCGACGCACGTTTATCGTTTGTTTCCTTTAACCATTTTTTAAGCAATACATTCAGCTTTACTGTTTCAATTGGCTTTGCCAAGAAATCGTCAAAGCCCACCTCTACAAACATTTCCTTTGCGCCCTCGGTAATGTTGGCGGTAAGTGCCACTATATGTACGTTTTTCTTGCTACTTGGAAGTGTGCGTATTATTTTTACAGCCTCTGCGCCGTCCATTTCCGGCATCATGTGGTCCATAAACACTAGGTCGTAATCGTTTTCTTTTATCATGTTAATGGCTTTGGCTCCTGAAAATGCGCAATCTACCTGCATATAATACGGTGTTAATAAGCCATTTGCAACTTGAACATTTACCTCGTTATCGTCCACAAGCAATATTTTTACAAAGGGCATCGGCTGTATCGCCAGCACATCTATGCCCATATGACGTCCAAACTGAAGAATTTTTTCGCGGTTATAAAGCACAGATGCCATTTGCAGGGGAAATAAAGGGACATACACAGCTGCTTTGTAATTTTCTACAAGGCCTTGCTCTCTTAAACCAAGCAAGGCAACATAGCTTGCAATCGGCATTTCATGCATTTGCGATGAAATTATTCCTATTGTTTCCGCCCTTGCAAAAACATGTGTAAATCCGCCTTTTTTAATGTTTTCCATAAAATCGTCATCATTATCGCACATAAGATATTCAAGGTTCATTTTATCCATGCATTCGGCAAAATATTCGCGTAGAATTAACGATTTTTCAAGCATTAAAATATGAAATTGAGATGCTTTTGAACTGTAAATCATTTTTTCCGGCCGTGTAATTGTTTGCATTATATGCATGGTAAAGGCAGTGCCTTTGCCGTATTCGCTTGCAACTTGAATATCTCCGCCCATCATTTCGCAAAGGTTTTTAGATATCGACAGCCCAAGCCCTGTGCCCTCGATATTGTGGTTTTTGTGTGTATCTACTTGGCTAAAGCTTGCAAATAAATCTTTCAAGTCCTTTTTTTGTATACCTATGCCTGTGTCTGAAACGCAGACAGTAAGCTTTAGCTTGCCATTTTCCATTTCCGCGCCGATACTAAGGCGAATAAACCCTTCTTTTGTAAATTTAACAGCATTTCCCATTATATTTAAAAGAATTTGTTTTACTCGTATCATGTCGCCCACTATATATTTAGGCAGCTCGGTGTCTAAATCCACCAGTAATTCTATGGGCTTATCCCCTATTTTAATCGCCATTATTGTAACTATATCGTAAATCAGTGATTCAAGCTCATATTCGTCGTCCACTATTTTAAACTTGCCGGATTCCATTTTGGATACATCTAAAACATCGTTTATAATAGTAAGCAAGCCATTGCCTGAATTAACTATATTCATGACGTAGTTTTTTTGCTTATTGCTTAATTCTTCGCGCAGCAATATTTCGCTAATACCGACAATTGCATTCATCGGTGTGCGTATTTCGTGGCTCATATTTGCCAAAAATGCACTTTTCATCTGTGCCGCATGCTTCTGGCTTTTAGTCATTTGCATGGAAAGCACCAACATAACCAGTAATATGGGAAACAGTATCATTATCAAAATAGCAACTACAGTAAGCTCTTGTGCAAGCTGTGTGGTGGCGGCGGTAATTGTAGCCTTGTCCACCACCGTTACTATAGACCATGCATCTATTCCGAGATAAGAATAATACATGTATTTTTCTACGCCAAAATCGTAATAAATTGAAAAGCCGGATTTTTGCGTGGAGATATCTTCTATCGCTTTATTAAGATTGTAGCTATTAGCAAATGTGCAGTTGCCCAGCGCCGTATATAAATTGCTGAAATTTAGCTGCTTTGTTTGTACAATTATATTACCTTTCGCATCTATAACATATGTATGCCCTTCGCCGCTAAAGCTTGTAGTGTTCATTGCCATTTTCAAAGTATTTACATCTATCATGGCGCACATTACACCTTTGGGTGATGTATAATCCACATTGTACACAGGTACGGAAAAAATAAGCGCTGAAACTACCTTATCGGTAAAAAATTTGTGCGGGCAATATTTTACATTAGCATTTCCATTTAATGCTTCTATAAAATAATCTTCCTTTTTAATATTTGCGTTTTCACCTTCCAAAGTATATTGTGTAGTGCCGTCAGGCCACGAAAAGCTTACATATTCAAAATTGTATTCTTTTAAAAGCTTTTTAAGATATTTTATTCGTTTTTCGTTATCAACATCGCAAAGGCCAAACGCCGCGCCCTCAAGCGCCTTTTGTGTTTCGCCTACCATCATTTGCATATTAATAGCTGTTTGGCTTGATATTTCGGCAAGATAATTGCTGTTTTCAACTACTAATGCCTTTTCAAACTTTGTAATGTATGAAGAAATGACAGTTGTAAACAAGGCTATTGCAATAAGCAAAGCCAAAATGATAAATGCTTTTTGAGTTTTGTTTTTATAAGCTATTTTTTCAGCATTTTCCAAAATTTCAACTCCTGCCATTTGTATATGCCGATATATTCGGTATGCAATTTTGACGTTTTACACAATAATAAGTAATTTATAAATGCTGTTTCGCTTTTGGCAGATTACACCGCACTGCTCTGGTGCTTTTGGCGCAAGTTTCAGCTTTGCTTTGCGCGCTCTTTTCTTGCCCTGTCCATATCCGCAATACAATTATCTAGCGTGTAGTTGCTGTCGGTTATATGTTTTTGAATATATTTTGCGTCTACCTGCGAAAAGCCTTTAACACGCAGCCATGCAGTAGAAGGGTGATAAAGCCTTTGGATAGCTATCTCCTGCTCTGCAATTTGCGGCGTGGATACGCTGGCAATTTGGTTGCGAAACACAGGTGCAGTATAGCAATCTTTAAAAGCCACATTATAATTATACGGATCTGCCATAAAGGTAATAAAATCCCGTGCAGTGGAGATGCGTTTACCGTTTTTGTTTGCTATCAAAAGAGAAAGATTAGCACCCTCAAAAACGCCGTTTTCAGGAAAACCCATAAACGCCGGCATTATGCCGAATTTGTTGGCATTGCCTGTGAAATCCGTGTACAGCCACGTATCCCAACAAAGCATCATAGCATATTTTTCGCTTTTCAGTGCGTTGTCCATTCCGTTCCAGTCGTTTTGAATATAATCCTCGCCAAAATATCCCCTGTCGGACATGGTTTTATACCATTCTATTATACTGCGCATTTGCGGAATATCTTTATAATCAATTGCTCCGCTATTAAGCCTTGACAAATTATCGTTTTTTTCTAAAACAGCGTCTAATGGAAACTGGTATAATAGCATGGTGATTTCTTTATATGGTAAATACATCGGTGTAACACCGTTTTTTAACAAAATTTCGCATGCATTCAAAAACTCTTCCTGAGTTGTGGGAATGGGAATTTTGTATTTTTTGAATATTTTTTTATTGTACAGAGTACCCGAAAACGACGCCTCCCAGTGCGGCAGCCCCACAATTCTGCCATTATAAATAGCTTGGTTTAAGCCATTTAGCATAATGTCGTTTATCCAAACTTCATTTTTAAAATCGCAAAAATTTTCATCTGGATTAAAAGCATCAAGGTTAGTGCCGCCGTAGCTTAACAATATGTCCAAATCCGCACTTGGAGTATTTAACGCAGACGACACTTTTTCATCAAATTCTTCTACATTAACCTCTACTATGTTAATATGATTTCCCGTAAGCTTTTCATATCTTGATATGGCGGTTTTCATGTAGGATCGTTCCATTTCGCCTTTTTTGCACCATATGTTTAGGGTTTCGCCTGTAATATGTCCCCAATCGTATGACGGTACGGCAAAAATAGCCTGTGCGTCAATTTTTCCGCCTGTTGCGCAAGCTGTAAAAAGAAGCAACGCTGATAAAAGCAAAGCAATTAAACATTTTTTCATCGTGTCGCCTCCATACATATTAATAAAACTTTATGTGCGTGCTATCACACATGCACAGTTAAACTTATCTTGAGTACGCTCTTATTTGCACATGTATCATTTAAATTAATCAAATAATATACCAATTTTATTATATCAAATACCACTGAAATATGCTATTCTTTTTTGCTCGATTTCAGAACATTAATGTGGCAATTTACGACACAATAACAAAAAGCTCTCGACTTATAGCGTCGAGAGCTTTTTGTTATTGTATCTGGGATAGGAGAAAACATGCAGTACCCAATATTACAGCCAATGAAAGCTGAAATAGGAGGAGGAGGGCCTGCATACATGAAAAAATTGCAACTGGCTCTGTAACCTTCTTGCAACTAAATTGTAACTCTTTTGATACTATTTGTCAACAATAATAAAAAATTAATTGTGTAATTTGTGTGATTGTTTAAGTAAAGTATATATTTGCCTCAAAATAATTGATATTTTGGGCTTTGCCAAGCAAATAAATTGAATTTTCATCTAAAACGCCTTTATAAACAGTAAAGCCTGTACCGATAGCCGCCTCATTATGATAAGAAATAACAAGCCTATTAATATTTGCATTTGTCATAAATTCGGCATCAAGGCTATTGCAAATAATATCTGCATATACGGCATTGTTGATATGCCCATTAACATCGCACATGGTATACAGCGCTTTCACATCGCCGATATCTGTTGTGCTTTCGCATTTTTGTATTCCAAAGAGCGAAGGCTCCTGTGCTGCGCCTTCAAAATACTTTGATATTTCAGGCGGAGCGTGGCGCACAATGCGCTTTGTTTCTGTATCTACCAGCACCCATGCGCTTTGTGTTTGCGCCAAAATGGTGCCTGCCTCATCGGCTAGCGTTACCTTTCTTAAAAACGATGCTCGCACAGGGGCATAAGCCTGTGTAGAAACTGTGACAATCATGTCGGAAGGAATGGGTTTTAGCAGCTTTAGCTCCGTTTTGGCAAGTAAAAACACGGTATGTGTAGCACGATATATTTCCGCGTTAAGCCCACTGTCTGTGCAGTGGTCTGTGGATATCTGCTGTACTCTACGCAATATTGCACCCGGTGACATGCGGTTTTGCATATCACATTCGCACTGAGATACTTTAAATTTGAAGCTGTAATCTTTTTTAAGCATATAGTTACCCCTAACCTAAAATAATACCCCGTATAAGCACCGCGCTTTTACAGGGTATTTCTGTTATTGTTTTGGTTTTTGCCCAAACTTGTACTCTGTACCTGCGCACAGACGTTTTATATTTTCACGGTGCATATAAATAACAAGCACTGCCATTATTACCGAAAGCCCCGTGCATACAAAGGCATCTCTGCCCATGTAAAGCAAATACAGATAGGTAACAATGGGATATAATGCCGCGCATATTATAGACGCAAGGGACACCATGCGTGAAAAAGCGAAAATTGCCACAAAGGCTACAAATAATATCAAAACCACAATTGGCTCTATGGCAATAATCGCGCCTGCCGCCACCGAAACGCCTTTGCCGCCCTTAAATTTAAAATAAAGCGGAAACAAATGGCCAAGCATGGCGGCAATAGCCGCTATATAGGCAATGCTTGGCATAGGCACGCCGAGCGCGGAATTTAAAAGCCATTTTGCAAACAGCACGCTTACCGTGCCCTTGCCTATATCGCCTATTATGGTAAGCGCCGCCGCGCCCTTACCAAAGGTGCGCAAAACATTCGTCATGCCTGCGTTGCCTGAGCCAAAGGTGCGAATATCCTTATGATAAAACACCTTGGATACCACTATAGCAAAATTGAGCGAGCCTAAAAGATACGCCACAGCCGCCGCCAAAAGCGTAAAGCCGATAATATAACCTCTGGGAATAATTGAAACGATATTAGTCAAGCGCAACAACCTCCTTGTACCTTGTTTGTGGATTGCACACCCACGCTTTAATGTTTAAATAGTAAGTTGCCAATGCATTACCTTGTAAAATTTTTCGTATACGCTTAATGTTTGAATAGTAAGCCGTCAATGCATCATCTTATAAAATTCGCCATATTCGTATTGCTTTGTAAAGCTTAGCGCCCTTTATCTTATAAAGCACACTAAGCTTTTTCGCCGCGTTCGCGAGAAATAATGCGTATAGGCGTGCCCTCTAGGCCAAAGGTTTCTCTTATTTGGTTTTCGATATAACGTTTATACGAAAAATGGAAAAGCTCGTTTGAGTTGATAAAGCAAACAAAGGTAGGGGGACGCGTGGTAACCTGCGTCATGTAGAATATCTTTAAGCGCTTGCCCTTATCAGACGGCGGCTGTACACGCGCAGTGGCACGCGCAAGCAAATCGTTCAGCATGCCTGTAGTGATGCGCATGGCATTTTGCTCGTCTACATATTTGATAAGCTCGAAAAGGCGTTCTACCCTTTGGCCTGTTTTTGCCGAAATGAAAATAATCGGTGCGTAGGACATAAAGCCAAAATCGTTCATCAGCTTTTTGCGAGTGTTGTCCATGGTTTTATCGTTTTTCTCTACGGCGTCCCATTTATTAACCGCAATGATACACGCCTTGCCCTGCTCGTGGGCAAAGCCTGCCACCTTGGAGTCCTGCTCGGTAAAGCCGTCTACCGCATCTATCATTATTACGCACACCCTTGCGCGCTCTACGGCGGCTAGGCTGCGGATAACGCTGTAGCGCTCTACCCCATCCTCCACTTTGCCGCGGCGGCGCAGCCCTGCGGTGTCTATAAAGGTAAATTTACCATGAGAGTTATCCACCTCGCTGTCCACAGCGTCGCGTGTGGTGCCTGCAAGGTCTGCCACTATCATGCGGTTTTCGCCTAAGATATAGTTTACAAGGCTGCTTTTGCCAACATTAGGTCTGCCTATTACTGCCACGGTAATGCGGTCGGAGTCTTCATCGCTGCCGTCCTCTTTGTCGAGATATTGGCATATTTCGTCTAAGATATCGCCTGTGCCGTGGCCGTGTACAGAGGATACGGGAAACGGCTCTCCCACGCCAAGAGAGTAAAAATCGTACAGTTCAAGGGGCGGCTCGCCAAGGCTATCCACCTTGTTTACAGCAAGAATAATCGGCTTGCCGCTGCGCATAAGCATATTGGCAATCTCTATATCCTGCGCGGTAACGCCGCTGTGCAAATCTGTAACAAACACTATTGCCTGAGCTGTATCTATGGCAAGCTGCGCTTGTATGCGAATATGCGTTAAGATGCTGTCGCTTGAATCCGTTTCGATGCCGCCTGTATCTATTAAAAGAAAATTATGTCCCTGCCATTCGCAGTCGCCATACAAGCGGTCGCGCGTAACTCCGGGCCTATCCTCCACTATTGCAAGACGCTGGCCGATAAGCTTATTAAAAAACGTCGATTTTCCTACATTAGGGCGGCCTACTACCGCCACGATTGGCTTTGGCATATTTTGTCCTTTCTATTTAAGCAGTGCTTTAAGCATCTGCGAGCCGTCCGACGGCAAAATGCGCAATTTACATTTTAGCGCGCGCTCTACATCTTTTACCGTTACATCGTCGAGGAATTTATCCCGTTCCTCGCGCAGCATGTTTTCCGGTATGGCTAAAATGTGGGTTTTCATATTACCCTGTAATTGTTTTATCAAATCGGAGCCTGTCACAAGCCCTGACACGCTTACGTTTCCACCAAAAAACTCGTTTTTAATGGCATGAACATGCACGTTGATATTTTTGCATTTCTTGCAAAGCTCTTTTGTAAGCATTGATATAAGCGGATATGCAAGGGTGCCTGTGGCTATGTCTACAGCGCGCGGCAGTATTATGCGATGTGGAATTGCAAGCTCTGCTGTAAATTCGTCGTAAAAAAGCCGCCACATGCCAATGCCGTTTTCAAGCTGCATGTAATCCTCGTAAAAATCTCCGCTTGGTATGGGTTTACCTGCAAGCAAATACCATTCGTCGGCAGGATATACTAGGCGCACACCGTATTTTTGTTTAAACTGCAAGCCATATTCCTCAAGTATCTGCAGCACCCCTTGGGCAGATGCTTTATCGTAAGCCTCTAGCTTGTAAAGGCCCTCGCGATATTTGGTAATGCCGCTTGGCACGGCGGCAATGCTTTGCACCGCGGGATATAAAGAGCCAAGCTTTTCCAAGGTTTCGCGCAGCTTGTCACCGTCGTTTACATCACGGCACATTACAAGCTGACAGTTCATCTTGATATCGCTTTCGGCAAGCTCGTCTATATATTTAAGACATTCCCCTGCGTTTTTATTGGCAAGCATGCGCACACGCAAATCTTTATCCACAGTATGCACCGAAATATTTATAGGCGAAATATGCATCTTTTTAATGCGCTCAATCTCGTGGCTTGTGAAATTGGTAAGGGTAACGTAGTTGCCAAACAAGAACGAAAGACGCTCGTCATCGTCTTTAAAATATATGGTTTCGCGCATATTTTTAGGGTTTTGGTCTATAAAGCAAAACATGCAGTGGTTTTTGCAGCTATGCTTTTGGTCTATAAGATAGCTTTCAAATACACAGCCTAAGTCCTCAAACTCCGGCTTATCTATTTGCAGATACGAAAGCTTGCCTTTTTGCATAACAGCAAGCTCCAGCTTAGAGCCTTGAGTGTAAAAGCCATAATCCAGCATGTCGTTAATTTCGTTTTTATCTATGCTTAAAAGTGTGGCACCGCCCGAAAGCCCTACTATTTCAGCAGGTGAGCCTTTTTCTACACCTATTATTTTTACAGCCATTTCTAAGCCCACCTCTTATCAAATATACTGATAAACCTAAAAGTATCAATTAAATTTTTCTAAAGCCTTGTGCGTTTTAAGCAGAAGAACACATAAAGTTAAAATGATATTAAATAAAAAACAAGAGGGAAGGATTACTCCCTCCCCCTTTTACGATTGCGGGAAGCAGATTAAGCTTCCTTTTTAATGATTTCCTTGCCCTTGTAGTAGCCGCAATTGCCGCATACCTTATGGGGAAGTTTATATTCGCCGCACTGTGTGCATTTCGCTAGTGTGGGCGCTGTCAACTTCCACACAGAGGAGCGTCGTTTGTCACGTCTTGCCTTGGAAATTTTTCTTTTTGGTACTGCCACTTTAAGCACCTCCTCATGTGTGAATAACTACGATAGCAGTTGTTTCAATATAGTAAGCCTTTCGTCTGTAGCATTATCGGCGCAGGTACAACCCATTGCCTTTTTATTGCCGCAAACCGGGCAAAGCCCTTCGCAAGTATCGCTGCACAGCAGCACTGTTGGAACTTCGAGCAAAAGCTCGGTAAATGCAAGCTCTTTAACATCTAGCTTGCCATCTGATGTAAACGTAAGCTCCGCGTCCTGGCTAAGCATGTCCTCCGCGCGTATAAGATATGTGCGGCTTGTATGGAACTGCTTTGATATTGGATCGGTGCAACGGGCACACTCTGCGTTTACGCACGCATCAATACTGACTACCAGTGATAATATGCTGCCGTCTAAGGAAAGTGTAACACATACATTTGCAGGTAGGCTTACCGAGTAACCTGGAAAATCCTCGTCGCTTAAATCTACTGTAAGGTTATGGCAAACGGGCTTATTGTATGTGCTGAAAATTTTGCGAATGTCTAAAAGCATAATTTTATCCTCAAGCGGTCGCTTAACTATTATAACCGCTACTGTGCAAATTGTCAACAACATTTTGCAGTGTATTTGAAACGCTTTTACCTATTAACATAAATGCGGCGTGGGCTTATCCCACGCCGCTAAATGCAAATTAGTTTAAATTTGTTGAGCAAAAGGGTGTCACTCTTAAATAGCGTGGATATTACTGATATTTTTTAACTTCTTCGGGAAGTACGCTTTCCTCGGCGGATACGGTAACAATGATTTTGATATTGTCGCCTGCAAGCGCGTTCAAGTCGTCAAGCAGCTTACCAAGGCCGCCAATGTCTTGATTGCCTATCTTTAGCACGCCATCTACATACACTTCTACTATGTCGTAATTGCCTGCCAAAATGCCGGATATAAAGCCGTAAAGCATATCATAACCGTTTATTTTGTATTCGTCTACGTCTATAAGACGTGCCGCGTGGTCGATATCGTAGGTAAGTTTCATGGATTTTTCAATGCAGACAATATTGCCCGGGGTTGTTTTTGCAGCAGAATTGATCATGTCGATCATTGCCTTGGTTTTGCCTGAGCCTTTGCCGCCAATAATTAGTTTAATCATAGGAATACCTCCTTTATTTTAACACCATCCGGTGTAGTCAACGTAATTTTGCTTCAAGCAATGCCTTTTCAGCCTCGTAGCCGGGCTTGCCCAAAAGCGCGAACATGTTTTTCTTGTAGCTTTCAACACCCGGTTGGTCAAATGGGTTTACGCCTAGCATATATCCGGAAATAGCGCATGCCTTCTCGAAGAAATATATAAGATATCCTATATCTGCTTCCGATAGGCTATCAAGCTCAAGCACTATATTCGGTACATTTCCTGCTGTGTGCGCAAGGATAGTACCCTGCATTGCCTTATGGTTTACAACGCTCATGTTTTGCCCTGCTAGGAAATTAAGCCCGTCAAAATTGTCGTCGCTCTTATCTATAAACAGCTCTTTCGTGGGCGCCTTTACATCAACCACAGTTTCAAACATAATGCGCGAACCGTCTTGTACAAACTGCCCCATGGAATGTAAATCTGTAGAGAATATTACGCTTGCGGGAAATAGGCCCTTGCAGTCCTTGCCCTCGCTCTCGCCGTAAAGCTGCTTAAACCATTCGTTCATCATGGTAAAGTTTGGCTCGTAGCAAGCCATAAGCTCCACGCTTTTGCCCTTGCGATATAAAATATTGCGCGCAGCCGCGTACATATAACAATCGTTTTGCATATTACATTCGCTGAAGGCTTTGCGTGCGTCGCAAGCACCCTGCATAAGCTTATCAATATCAATACCTGCCGCCGCTATGGGCAAAAGCCCCACTGCGGTAAGCACCGAATATCGTCCGCCAACGTCGTCGGGCACAACAAAGCTGTCGTAGCCCTCGGCGGTTGCCAACTCCTTTAGCGTGCCACGGGATTTATCTGTAGTGGCGTAGATGCGGCTCTTTGCACCGTCTTTACCGTATTTCTTTTCGAGTAGACCTTTGAAAATTCTGAATGCCACAGCCGGCTCTGTGGTAGTGCCGGATTTCGAGATGATGTTTACGCTGATATCCTTGCCCTCGCAAGTGGTGAGTACCTCTTGCAGATAGCCTGAACTGATAGAGTTGCCCACATAAAAAATCTGCGGAGTATCCTTGCAGGTGCAATTGTACAAAGTGCCTTTTACAGCCTCGATAACAGCACGCGCTCCAAGGTAACTGCCGCCGATTCCTATCACTATTAGCACATCGCTGTCGCCACGGATTTTCTCCGCTGCCTTTTTGATGCGCGCAAACTCGTTTTTATCATAATCTTCGGGTAAATCCACCCAGCCCAAAAAATCGTTTCCAAGGCCGTTTTTCGCCTTTAACTGTTCGTGGGCAAGCTGAACCTGCGGGAAAATCGCGGTAAATTCATTCTCGCAAACAAAGCCGTTTAAATGTTTGCCGTTAAACTTAACACTCATTTTTTTACCCCCATATCTGGTATTAGACAAAGTAAATTATCTATATATTAAATATATAGGAAAGGGGGCAAACTGTCAAGCCAACAAACGATAAATTTTACATGTTATTTGTAGTTTTTTATTTTTAAAGTGCCACCAGTGCATCAAACAGCACGCCAAGCGCAAAAGAAAATTCCATTTTTGCTACAGCTAAAGCCGTAACTATCGGATATTGCGCCACCGTTTCTTCGCCTATTTGCACCTTTACACTGCCTATTTTGATGTTTTTCTCTATTGGTGCCGACAATTTTAGGGGCAAGCTTAGCTGTACACTCAGCTTTGTGCCGTCGCCTTTTTTTACTAATATCTTTTTCGGAGTTTGATATAAAAGCTTTACTTCCTTTTGTTCCCCAAGCCTAATGGGCAGTGTCGCTGTGGCGTTTGGTATTTCAGGGAAATTCGGTGCTTCGTAATTGGCAAAGCCATAATCCAAAAGCTCCATAGCCGCGGAAAAACGTTCGTCGCTAGTAACGCTGCCCAGTACCACCGCCACAAGCCTCATTCCCTCTCGCTCTGCCGTTGCCGATATACATCTGCCTGCAAGGCCTGTGGTGCCTGTTTTCATGCCTGTAATGCCTGCATAGCTTTTAATGAGCCTATTCGTGTTTACAAGCTGTGTTGCGCCGCCGCGTAGTGTGTCCATCCAAATGCCGGTATAATTAAACACGGTTTTATGCTCCATAAGGGCACGCGTCATTATGGCTACATCGCGTGCGCTTGAATAATGCCCTGCCGCGTCCAGACCGCAAGCGTTTAAGAAATGGGAATTTGTCATGCCAAGCTGCTGCGCCTTTTGGTTCATCATTTCGGCAAACACAGGCTCCGAGCCGCCCACATATTCCGCCACAGCCACAGCCGCATCATTGGCGGAAGAAACGCAAATTGCCTTTATCATTTCGTCCAATGTAAATTCTTCGCCCGGCTCCAACCAAATCTGGCTGCCGCCCATGCCGTATGCATGCGCGCTCACCGGCACTTTATCCGTCATCGCTATCTTACCTGAATCTATCGCCTCAAAAGTGAGTAAAAGCGTCATCACCTTTGTAATAGACGCTACCGAAACCTGCTTGTCGGCATCTTTTTCGTATAAAATCTCGCCTGTGTCGCCACACATTAACACCGCGTTTTTACACGGAACGTCGAACGTTGGCAGCGGCGCGTTTGCCGCCAAAGCCTCGCGCGCAGGCGCACCTCCCGACGCCGACACCTGCACAAGCAAAAGCATTACTGCAAGCGTTGTAGCCAAAATTGCCGTTAGCTTTTTCATTAACATATCTATTCCTCCATCGCAATATGCTTTTGTATACCCTGTTTTATTATTATGCAGTTGTAGGTTGGAATATATTTGTATTGAGATTTTGATTGTAATTATGTATACTTAAAAGCAATAAGCGGTAAGATTTTAAACGAGGTGTCATTTTGAAAGTAGCATTTTATACTTTAGGCTGTAAAGTAAACCAAAACGAAACAGGTGCTTTAACACGCCTTTTTAGCGAAAACGGATATGAAATAGCCGAAGAAAACGAAAAGGCAGATATTTATATAGTGAACAGTTGCACCGTAACCGCAGGCGGCGACAAGAAAAGCCGCCAATGGCTGCGCCGCGCAAAACGCGAACAGCCAAATGCAGTAACTGTGCTAACAGGGTGCTTTCCGCAGGCGTTTCCCGAAAGCGCAATGCTGGTAACTGAGGCAGACATCATCACAGGCAGTACTGCGCGTGGACGCATACTTGAAAATGTGCGCAAGTTTTTAGAAACCAAAGAGCGCATCATCGACATTACACCGCATATTAAAGGTGAAAAATACGAAGAACTGCCCATGGAGGATTTAAAAGGCCATACCCGTGCATTTGTAAAAATAGAGGACGGCTGCGACAGGCACTGCACCTATTGCGTTATCCCTAAGGCGCGCGGAAATGTGCGTAGCCGCGCGGAAAGCGACGTGCTGAAGGAGCTTACTCAGCTTAGCGCAAACGGCTTTGCAGAGGCGGTATTTACGGGCATAAACCTATCTAGCTACGGCAAAGACACCAATACCAATCTTGAAGAAATATGCGAAAAAGCGGCACTTGTAAGCGGAATTAAGCGCATACGCTTTGGCTCCTTAGAGCCGGATTTAATGAGCGATGAGTGCATTATGCGCCTTAGCAAAATAGACGCCATTTGTCCGCAATTTCATCTTTCGCTGCAAAGCGGCTGCGACAGAACCTTAAAGCGTATGGCAAGAATGTACACAGCCGCCGAATATGAGGCCGTTGTAAATAAATTACGTAAGGCTTTTCCAAACGCTGTTTTTACAACGGATATTATAGTGGGCTTTCCCGACGAAAGCGATGACGATTTTAACGAAAGCATGGCGTTTATCGAAAAAATAGGCTTTTTAAAGGTGCATGTTTTCAGCTATTCGCGGCGCGAGGGCACAGCCGCCGCCAAAATGCCACAGCAAATACACGAAGATGTAAAGCTTGCCCGTTCCCGTGCCATGCAAAAATTCGCCGACAGCGTGCGTGCAAAAATAATAGGCAATATGTACGGTACGCAGGAACAGGTGCTGCTTGAAACACCTATTAATGCCGATACTTTCACTGGCTACACACGCACCTATGTGCCTGTTTTGGTAAAAACAAAAAGCCATAAACAAGGCGACATTGTACCTGTGACGCTCGGGGGATTTGACGGCGAGCGCGCAATTGCCACTATAACGGAGTAGGCTGAATAATTTTCCACACTACGGCAAAACAGCAAATTTGCTGAAATGCAAATACTGCTACGCAAAGGCACTATCACTCGAAGCTTTTAATAAAAATCAAAAACGCATCTGCTTCATTTCTTTGTTGCAGATGCGTTTTAATTGTATATATCTAAAATATGCTTTGCGATTTTAAGTATTAAACTGTGCGCTTAAATGCCGTGAGCAAATAAAATTAGTTTTAAAGCGCCAACAGCATTTTGCTGCCCTTGCTCTTTAAAAAAGCCCATAGCAAATAATCAATTCCAAACAGCACTACGCTTACCGCAAAAAGGAACGGTATAAAGCCAATTATTCCGTTTAAAAGGTAGTACGCTCCACAACCGATTGCAGGCACAAGCAAGTTTATAAACATTCCGAGAACAGCTGATGTGGATTGCTTTACCACCAAGCTGTCGTTTGTGGCGTCCATTTTTGGGAAGAATAAATTAATAATAAGGCACGAAAACGCCACATATATTCCTGACGCCGCAGTAAGCACCAAAAGCGCAATAACGTCTGCTACTGCAAGGTCAAAAGCATACCAAAGCATAGGCACGCACACAAGCCCCGTAGCCCATATCATTAATATATTCAATAAAGCCTTTGCCATAAACAAGGTTTTGGGCGCTATTGGTGCTTCTTTCAGTACCCACAGCGTTTTCCCCTCAAGGCTTATGGAAACGCAGCAAGGGTACGTCGTAATATAAATAAAACTCATTGCAAGTACAAGCAGTGGCAGCACCGGAGCATCTGCGCCTATTTGCAATAAAACCGCAGATATGTCCGATTTTTTAATCACTGCAAATACGCTTGCGCCCACTGCCATCAGCACACCAAAGCCTGCGTTAAATAAATATATAGGTGTAGAAAAAAACCGTGTATATTCTTTTTTAAACAGCGCCGCAAACTGCCCTGTGGCTTTAAGGCTCTGCATTTTATAGTCCGAACGTGTGGTATGTGAGCTAAGCACCGTTATTATCTTTTTGTATCTTGTGCTGAATAAATACACAATAATAAAAAACGGCACAGCAGTGATAAGAATAAACAAAAGTAGCGCAAATATATTTCCATAAATAGCATCACGGAAAAGGCCAAAGGGATAAAGCCAAGTTGAAAAAGCCTTGTTAATGCTTTCGCCATGTAACATAAGCGAGGACATCATGGTGTTCATTTTAAATGCAAATGCCATTACCAAAATAAAAAAGCCAAAATATGCAAGGTTTGCAAGCAAAGCTTTACGGCGCAGATGGCTTGTAACCCACGCTAAGGCAAAGCCGATTACAAGCGCAAAAGCCGTAGGTATAATAGGCAAAAACAAAACCGCTACTATCAGCCTAAGTATAAACCATACACCGCCTGCACCGCCAAAATATAAATATGCCCCACCTGCCGGCAGCATCATAAAAACGCTGAAAACCAAGTTTTCCAGATAAAGCGCCATGGTTTTAGACAGCATTATTGAAAACGCCGAAAGCGGCAACGACAGCATTAAATCCATATCCTTGCTGCTAAACACTATGCCGCTTGCAGCCAAGGCGGTAAACATTAAAGACATCAGCACCGCCACTATCGCCATCATAACAGGCATTATGCCGAGCATATCCGTTTGCTTTAGCATGCTGCCAAACGCAAAGCTGTACACTCCTGATATATACAGCGACAAAAGCCCCATAAGCACCATTATGCCTGTGCCTGAGGCGGCACGCTTTTTGCTTTTGCCACCACCGCCTGCGCCGAAATTATTTATTAACCCTCTAAAGCTTACGCGCAACAGCGCCCAATATTTAAGCATTCTGCTCGCCCTCCTGCGCTAATTCCAAAAATACGCTTTCAAGGTCAGATTTGCCCACTATGTCCTGTGTGCGTCCACATTCCACAAGCTTACCGCCCTTAATTATTGCAATGCGGTCGCAAAGCTTTTCGGCAACCTCAAGCACATGTGTGGAAAAGAACACTGCTCCCCCCGCCGCGCAAAGCTCTTTCAAAAGCTGTTTCATGGCAAATGCCGCAGTAGGATCCAGCCCCACAAAGGGTTCGTCTAATATAAGCAGCTTTGGCTTTCGCACAAACGCGGATATAAGCGCAAGCTTTTGTTTCATACCATGGCTATAGCCGCCTATTGCACTGCCAAGAGAGCCTGTAAGCTCAAATTTATCGGCATATTGCTTAATGCGTTCTTCCCTATCTGCTTTTGAAATACCGTAAATATCGCAGATGAAATTCAAATAGGAAATGCCACTCATATAATCGTACAAATCCGGATTATCGGGCAAAAATGCGGTAATTGTCTTTGCTTTTACAGGCTCATCTTTTATAGAGTGTCCGTCTATTGTAATGCTGCCCTCTTCAAAATCCAATATGCCTGCAACAGCGCGCAATGTGGTGGTTTTCCCTGCACCATTATGCCCTATAAAGCCATAAATTTCTCCCGACGCCACTGTAATGGATAAATCGTCCACTGCCTTTTTACCGCCTGCATAGGTTTTTGTTAAATGTTCTATTTTAAGCATATTGCCCTCCAAAATTTGTTAATTGTTTAACAATTAGATGTTTCTCTAATCGCATTATATCACTAAAGCGCTAACTGTCAATGTTTTATATATCAAGTATAATTATCTAATTCCGCTTTGCAATATTTAACAATTTTAAAACGTGTATACTTATAGAAGATGCTTATGGGTTTTATAGCAAAGACGTAGCGTTTTAATTGGACAATCAAAAGCAAAATTGATGTATCGCAACTTGACTTATTATTGTCTTTGTAAACAACATTTTGTCAAGTTGCATACAGCAAAGACGTGACTTTGAGTTGGACAATCAAAAGTAAAATTGATGTAAAAGCAAAATTTAGCTTAAAAAGTATGAGCAGTGGGGGTATATTTATGAAAAAGCTTGGTATAATAGCAGTTACTTTTCTTCTAAGCCTTATTATTTGCACGTCCTGCGGCAACAAAAGCGTCATGTCCTCAAACAGTGCCACGGCACAAATGGCAGCGGACAGAGATTTTGGCAGTGACGTTGCCACGCCAGCGGCTGCGCCATCAGCACCGCAAATGGAAACAGGCTCGGCAGATGAGGCACTCCCCGAATGTTCGCTTAAAGAAGATGCGTCAGCACAGCCCGCTGAGCGCAAGCTTGTGCTAAATGCAGATTTACAAATGGAAAGCACCGATTTTGACGCCGCCTGCAAAGCGATTGTGCAAGAGGTTGCTCTGCTTTCGGGTTATGTAGAAAGCAGCAGCCAAGACGGTGCCCTTCTTCAAGAAAACTCGCATCGCTATGCGGAATACACCGTGCGTATTCCTGCGGACAAATACAATACCTTTATAACAAAAGCCGGCGACGCCGCTAATCTTATATCCAAGCAGGAAAACGTTCAAGACATTACCGCGCAATATATAGATGTAGACGCGCGCCTTAAAAGCTTGCGTGCCCAGCAAGAAAGCCTTTTAAAGATATTGGAAAAAGCCGAAAAGCTAGAGGACGTTATCGCCTTGCAGGAAAGCCTTTCCAATGTGCAATATCAAATAGAAAGCTTTACCGCACAGCAAAGGCTTATGGACAGCGAGGTAAGCTTTTCTAAGGTACATATATCCATACGCGAAGTAAAGCGCGTTACCGAAAAACAAGACAGCTTTATAAGCCGCCTATCTGTAGCATTTAAAAACGGCATATATAATTTTGGAGATAGTCTGCAAAGCTTTGTAATACAGCTTACATATTCTCTCCCCATGCTAATATTGTTTGCCGCATTTGCCACTGCATTTGTTTTTGCCATACTGCGCGTTCGCAAAAAGCATAAAGCCAATGCCGCAAAGCGTTTAAATTCGCATATGGATATTAAAAACCAACAAAATGATATTAGCATTAACAATAACGACGAAAATAAATAGACATATATAATAAAAACTACTTGCCGCAAAACGTATGCCAAATACGATTTGCGGCAAGCATTGCTTTACTATGCAAAAATATGTTAAAATACTCTTATATAGCAACTTGACTTATTATTGTCTTTGTACTCGAACCTTTTGTCAAGTTGCATGCAGCAAAGACGAGGCTTTAGTAGGACAATTAAAAATAAAATTGCTGTGTAATGTTACATTTATTGCGAAAGGATAAATATATTATGGAATATCGTATAAATCCTAAAAATCAAAACAAAATTTCACTTCTTGGCATGGGCTGTATGCGCCTGCCATATATTGGAGATGACAATGCAAATATAGATTACCCCGTAGCCCAGGCAATTGTAGACGCAGCATACTCTCATGGCGTAAATTATTTCGACACCGCATACCCCTATCACAGTGGCAAAAGCGAGGCATTTATCGGCAAGGCGCTGGCTAAATACCCAAGACACTCGTATTTTTTGGCAGATAAAATGCCTGTATGGAAACCCGAAAAGGAAAGCGATTTGCAAGTGATATTCGACGAACAGCTTGCGCGTTGCGGCACTGAATATTTCGATTATTATTTATGCCACGCCATAGACGCAGAGCGTTTTGACAAGCTGCAAGCCCTGCATTTATTTGAGTTTTTACAAGAGAAAAAAGCACAGGGCAAAATACATAATATCGGCTTTTCATTCCACGATTCACCCGAAGTATTGAAGCGTATTTGCAGCGCTTATCCTTGGGATTTCGTGCAAATTCAGCTTAACTATCTGGACTGGGAAGTGCAAAAATCCAAAGAGCAATACGAAATAATCAAAAATCACAATTTCCCATGTATAATCATGGAGCCTGTTCGCGGTGGTGCCCTTGCCAATCTTTGCCCCGAAGCAAACGAGATTTTATTATCCGCAATGCCGCAAAACAGCGTCGCATCTTGGGCAATTCGCTTTGCAGCAAGCCTTGGCAATGTTATCACCGTGCTTTCGGGCATGTCTGCGCCTATACAAATTGAGGATAATCTCGCTACCATGTCGCCTTTTGTGCCGCTTTGCGAAGACGAACGCAAGGTGCTTGCAAAGGCACTTACCGCATATAAAAAGGCGAAAACCGTGCCTTGCACAGGCTGTAGATATTGCATGCCATGCCCTATGGGTGTGGACATTCCCGGCATATTCGCAAAATATAATAAGGCAGGTCTTGCAAATAGCGACAAGGCATTTGCCACCGATATGGCTGAAATGTCGCCCGATTGTGCGCCAACCGCATGTATATCCTGCGGCAAATGCGCCGAGGTTTGCCCACAGCACATAGATATTCCTCAAAAAATGCAGCAGTTTTCGCCCTTGTGCAAATAAAGCGGAAATTCACTATGGTTTTAGATTTATTATATAATCTAAAATATAATAAATAATTCTTTAATGTCTGAATATTACCTGAATAATGGCCTGAATAATTTCTCAATATTTTTTGGAGCTACTGTCACCCATCATTGACATTCGTATAAATAATTACCTAAATAATTTTCCAAAACAGTTGACTTGCTACCACTATTTGTGATAAAATATCACTCGTGACACAGTAGTGGTTACATGCGAGGATGGCGGAATCGGCAGACGCGCACGTTTGAGGGGCGTGTGGTTATACCATGCGAGTTCAAGTCTCGTTCCTCGCACCATTTTAAAAACCGCGATGCAATGTTATTTATACATTGTATCGCGGTTTTTCTGTGTTTTGACGCGTAGCTATTTGATGCGATATGATGCGTTTTAGTGGCACAGTTTAGGCACAGTTGGCACAGCTATTTACAAAAATATATAAAGAAATCGGCTACTGCAAAACAAATTTGCAGTAGCCGATTATTTTGACTATTTGTTCATTTCTACAATCATTTCTCCTGTATATGTACCGTCCGGAGTTTTGATAAGCACGCCTTGATCTGCCATTGGAACAAGATACCACGCCTCTAAATACAATATTTCATATGCTGCACCGGCAAGCTCTTTTGGTGTTAGAGATTTTGTGGTTTCGAGGTAGTTATAAGGTACTCGTGTAAGGCCGGCAGGTGTTTTATCTAGGTCTACACTTGTACATTCTCCCATAATAGCTCTTAGCGCTTGGTCATGGTCTTTACAAACATTATAATACTTTTGATCTTGCATATACTTGCCCACTTCCATGGTGCGAACACTGCCCTCTGCAGTATTTACAATGCTTGTATAGCCCCAGCCCTTCCACTCGTCATTCAGCTCAGGCCATACTATTTCTTCGCCCTTATATATGGATTCAAGCTGTCTTGAAAGCTCTGAATACTCCACAACAGTGGGCTCGCCTTTATTGAAAAATGTGTTAATCCTGGTTTGTATAACGTCTTTGTTTCCGCTTGCGTTCGTTTCTGCGCTATAGGCATCTTGCTGAGTATATTTGGGGGTAAATCCTAGTGGATAACCTGCGGTAGGATCCGGTGCTTCTGAAGGTGCAGGTGGTACAGAAGATACAGGTGTCGATGCAGGTGCCGATGAAGGTACTACAGGTGATTCGGATTTTGCCGGTGCGGGTGCGCCGCCGCATGCAACCAAATTTAAGGCAAGTGCTGCTACCAAGATAAGTGTAAATATTTTTTTCATTTATATTCTCCTTCTTTTTTTGTATTCGCTGTTTGCTTTATAGAGCATAGCATAATAAATTAGTTTTGCGGAGTATCTGGCGCGAAATGTCGTAAAAAACGCCTGAAATGCAACAATGATGGCGAATAGCATCACATGGTATTGATGATAGTTCAAATTTCTAATCAAAACCGCCATGATAGCTTTAATTGACGAAGCTTGTAGGTGTGAGTTTTCTTATAGGATTTTCATGCTCTATATTAAAGGGTTGTGGTAAGTAACAAATAGCTTAAATACCGTGCCATCTTCCGATAAACGTAAACTGCCCTTCCGACTTTTTATAGTCGGCAGGGCAGTTTGGTTTTAATTGTGCATGTGCGATAGCACGCACATAGGATAAGCTTTTTAATAAACAAGTCCGCAGACTTGTTTTATTAAAACTGTCGCGACAGTTTTAATTGTGCATGTGCGATAGCACGCACATAGGATAGCTTTTTAATAAACAAGTCCGCAGACTTGTTTTATTGAATTAGCTTTCGTTTGCTTTATTAAAAGCCTGTGCCTGTTTTTGCATTTCGGCATATACCTTTTCCGCGCCTGCCGCCGTCATTTTCTTCTTAATCTTTGCGATATCGCCTGACGGATCGTCGGTAAAGCCCATGCCCAGTAGCTTGTAATCTGTGTTGAAGATATCTGTTATGGCTGCAATTTCATTTTTTACACTGCTGTCGTCAAACACGAATGTCTGATAGCGTGTGCTGCGTGCGTTTTTCTCCCATGTAGCGTTTAGCTCTTGCAGATTGGGTATGCCGCCCTCTACAATGCGCCAATTTGCATCGTTGCGCACGCCCCAGTTGCAGTTGCTGTCGTAGGCGTAATTTTTGCTGTCGGGCAAGGATTCAAGGCCGTTCTCGCCTGATGCCTTCCAGTGCTTGCCTTCGATGCCGTAGCAGAACAAGCTGTTGATTTCCTTGTCGTTGCGCAGATAATCCAGCGCCATCAATGCGCGCTCAGGATTGCGTGATTTAGAGAATATGCTCATGCCGTTGGCAAGATACGAGTTTAGTACAGGAGGTACATCTTCTTGCGCGTCCGATACTCGCACGTCCCATTCAGGGTGCTCTGTCAACATTTTTGCATAGATGCTCTTGGCTGTGTTTACATTGCACATTGCCAAAGCCGATTTCCCTGCTTGGAAGCTTTCGGTATTGTTTTGTGTGTTTACCACCGCATTTTTGCTCCAGAAGCCGCGGTCTTTCCAGTCTTTTAAGCGTTCGATTACGCCCATAAACTCGGGCTGGTCAAAGTTGCCCTTCACTGCCGCGTCGTTGTCTTGCTCGCTGACACTTGCCATTGTCTGCCACGATCCGATGCCGCAAACCTTTGCGTCAGACTCCCAGTTTGCTTTAAACCACATGCGGTCAAACATAAACAGCTTGTCGTAATCGGAGCCGATATCAAGTGGAATAAGCGTTGGCTCGTTTTTCGCAATGGCGTCCATATAAACTTCCGCCTCATCTAAAGATGCAACGGATTTGATATTGTGTTTATCCATAAGGTCGCCGCGTGTCAGATACACATAGGAGGTAATTTCCTTGTAATTCATGGGCAGCATATATACCTTGCCGTCCACCTTTGCCTGTTCCCAAGCGTCGGTGTACATGCTCTGTGCCGTCATGGGCGCATAGGTTTCCAGTGCTTCTTTGGTTATATCCCAAAAGCCCTGCTTTGTTGCCTGTGCATTGTAGAAGCACCAATCCGCAGTATAGATGATGTCCCAATCCTCGCCGGACGCAAAAATAAGCGGATATTTTTGCTCGTATTCGCCCCAGCTCATAAATTTGACGTCAATGGTTGCGTTAATTTCGGCTTTTAGCTTTTCGTTAATTTTCGCAAACACCTCATCGTTGTCCACAGGACGATCGCCGATAAGATACATCGTCAAGGTTACAGCCTTAGACGTGTCGGGCTTGCCTGCCTGTGCATCGGACGCAGGTGCGGAAACGGAAGCCGTGTTTGCCGGCACACTGGAAGGTGGGGTACCTGCGCAGCCGCTCAGGACGCTCAGCCCCATGGTCAGCGCTGCGAGAAATGCGCAAAATCGAGTTTTCTTTTTCATAAATTGTTCCTCCTCTTTTTAATCAAAATTCTTGCGAATTTTTTCGTATTTATCCGTTACCCCTTTACCGCGCCTATGGTTACACCCTTGACAAAATATTTTTGCAAAAACGGGTACAAAAGGATAATCGGGCCTGTGGCGATCACCGTCATCGCCAGCTTCATCGGTTCGCTTGGTACGTCGCTTGCAGGAATACCGCTACGTGCGGCAGCGGCGTTCATCGCCTGTGCTTTGGTAAGAATATTGTTCAAAAAATATTGCAACGGGTACAGCTTACGGCTGCCCTCGTCTAAAAACAACATTGCGTTGTACCAGTCGTTCCAGTAATTCAGCGCGATAAACAGCCCTACCGTGGCAAGCCCCGCTTTGCACAGGGGCATCGCGATGCGAAGATATATAGTAAAATCTCCTGCGCCGTCTAGCTTTGCCGACTCATACAGCGCCTCGGGAATACTCGTCATGTAGCTTTTTAAAATAAGCAAATATGTTACATTTATCAATATTGGAAGTATCAGTGCGATAACGCTGTTGTGAAAATGCAGATATTTGGTATTAAAAATATACCATGGTACCAAACCTCCGCCAAAAATAGAGGTAAAATAAAAGAAAAACGACATCTGATATCTGTATCTAAAATCGCGGCTGGACAGCACATACGCCGCCATACTGGTAAGCCATAGCCCAATAATCGTGCCCACTGCCGTTACAAATATGGTGACACCATATGCCCTAATCAGCTCCTCCGGAATACGAAACAGCATTTTATATGCATCTAGCGAAACTGTTTCCGGAAATAGCCGATATCCGTGCAGCTGTATAGAGCGTTGCTCCGACACCGAGCCGCTGAGTACCAACAGAAACGGCAGCAGACACACCG
>JAVWZM010000025.1:0-25877 GCA_036661035.1 Oscillospiraceae bacterium | reverse complement strand
GACGTAACCGTTGGCACAGGCACAGCACAAAGCACCGTGTTTAATGTCGGTGATTTTACAAATACATCCATTTGGACAGCACCAACCGGCAACCTTGTGGCAAATGCAATCTTGCCAACCCTTGTTGGCGTTAATAATGCACAAAACCCAACATTTCCGAAGGAGGGCAAAACAGACATCAGCAGTTCTATTGCCTTTACAGCCGGTACTGCCGAATATAATGGCAGTGTACAAACCTACGAAAAAGCAAAATATCCAGGTGACGGTTCATTCGCCTATACATACGCTGCCACAACAGGTAAACTGGAGGGCGGTAAGCCAAAGGGTGCAGGCAAATACACCGTAACGGCAACCTATACAAGCAGCACCGAACAGGGCAGTGCAACCGCAAACTTTACCATTTTTGAAAAGAAATTGACTACGGCAACGGTAACGGTGGGGGGAAGCTACACCTACACAGGGTTGCCACAAGCCCCGACAACCGTAACTGTGAAAGACGGCAATGCAACGCTTATTGAAAACACTGACTATACGTTTACCACTACCGACAACACAAACGCAGGTACGGCAACGGTAAATGTAACGTTTAAGAACAACTACAGCGGCACAGCAATGGCAAGCTTTACTATTGCCAAAGCACCACTTACCGTAAGCAGTGGTAAAGTAACCCCAAAGGCCTATGACGGCACAAAAACCGCCACAGTTACTGAACTTGTCTTTGATGGTTTACAACATAGCGAAACATTGGCATCGACAACCGACTACACAGTTGGCACAGCTACCTTTAGTGATGCCGACGTTGGCACAGGCAAAACCGTAACAGGTACAGCAACATTGGCTAACACTGCCAAGGCGAACAACTACACCCTAAACGGTGCATATACACTGAAAAACCGCGAGATAACCAAGGGTGCATATACATCACCGCCAACAAAAACCGTAAACATTCAAAATGGTGCAAAGCGTACAGGCACAATTACACTTGCCGATATTTTTGGCGGTAATATCCCTACGGACGGTGCATTCAATAGGATGGCTGCATCAGGCACAGTTACTATTATGAACACCGTTGCACTAAGCGGCAACGGCATAAACTATATAAGCAATATCAACCCCGTAAACACAAAATCAACAGATATTTACATAGTAAAAGTCACCAGCAAAAACTATGTGGACTTTGTTGTAACCATTACTTTCCAAGCGGTAGACAAGGCAGTTGTTACTGTATCCGGACTTACAGCACAAGATAAGCTTGTCTACAACGGCACACCGCAAAAGGGCTACACCGGTAATGCTACTGTAAAAGGCGGAAATGTGGACGTAGCCGACCTGGTTTACACATATACAGGCATAGGCAATACAAGCTACAACAGTGCTACAGCCCCAACCAATGCCGGCAGTTACAAGTTGACTGTTGCGGTGCCGAGCAGCAACGCAGATTATGCAGGTAACCAAAGCGTAAACTTTGCTATTGCACAGGCACCATTGACCATTACTGCCGCATCATACGATGTTTACCAGTACAAGCAAGTGCCGGATTTGTCAAAATTGAAAATTACATTGATTTACACTGGCTTTGTAAATGGCGAGGGAACGAGCGTTCTTAAGGGAAAATATACTGCCGCCTATGCCGATGCTGGCGTAAATACCGATACACCGAAAGACTATGCTATCAATGTTATAGTGGCATCGGAAACAAATAAAAACTATGGTATTACCACAAAAGACGGCAAGTTGAAGGTATGGGAAGCTAAAAAAGATGATGCACCGGCGGCAAAACTACCAAACAGGCCTATTACATACCCTACTGTTGTGGCTGAGCCGGCTAGTGGCAAGACGTTAAGGTTGGTTGTTGCAAGTTTGATGACATCAGAACAAACACAAACCGAAACATGGCTGAACAGCAATCTTGGCACCGAAAGCCTAAGGGAAGCCCACGAAATTGAGCTGCAAGTCAGCAGTGATGGCACAAATTGGAGTGCGGCAACAATCGCAGATTTACTAGGTGGCAAAACACAGGCTGTACTGTCGATTCCAAAGGGTGCGTCACCACTTACGCATGACCTATTTGTGTATCATTTTGCAAAGGGTGCAGGGCAAGCGGCTACATTAGAAAATGCAGCTTACAATGCGGCTGCAAATGCACTTGTTGTCGAGGTAACAAGCTATAGCCCGTTTGTGGTTGTGGCAGTGCCAAAAAGTGCGGGCACACCGGTAACACCACCGGCACAGCCAAACGACACAAACGTTATCGACTATGAAAACGAATTTTGGATAGGTGTAACGTCTAAAATAGCGGCGGCTAAAAAGGGCAATACTATAAAAATAGACACAGGTTCGTACAATAAAATGCCTGCAACTATTATGGAGGAGCTACGCCTAAAAGGTGTTGGTATGGTAATAACCTCTAATGGCGAAAAGCAAATTACTATACCGGCAGGCAAAGCCAAAAATGCGGAAAACGGCAGACATTTCTGGTCGCTGTCGCAACTGGCAGAGCTTTATAAAAACCATACCTTTACAGAAAAGCCGAACAAGCAAAACCCAAGCACAAATGGATATACAGATACCAATACAGGCATAACAGAGCCTGTATTAGGAGCTGTAGTAGAAGTGACAAAGCCGCAAACCCACCAAGCAAGCGTAATAATATTTGTAGCAGCGGCAGTAGCGCTTGGCGCATTTGTTTTGAAAAGGAAAAACGAGTTTTAAAACAGCAAAAAAACTACTAATTTAATAAAACAAGGCTAAAGCCTTGTTTTATTAAAAACTTATCATAATGTGCGTGCTATCGCACATGCAGGGTTAAAACTGTTTTGCGAAACAGTTTTAACAGCCCCCCTTATCTGCAATGCGGCAATCTATCCATTCTTTTACTTTTTTGCCAACCTGCTCTTTAGATAAACTGTTGATATTCAACACATCTACGTTAGGTTTACCTATAAACCATGCTTTTTTAAGCGGCAGGAGATGCTTTAAATGATAATCGAAAAATGTTCGAGAACGTGTTTCATCGCTGTCTTTATGCGCCCTCAGCACAGCCTCGCTTGCGTTTAAAAACAAAATTCGATGCGGCATGCATTGCCTTAATTGCTGCAATTCGCTATGTAGGCTTTCCTCTACATTCCAATGGGCATCAATGGATTTTGGATAATTGAGCGTGTAAAATTCTATTTCCTCCGCGCCAAAATCCATGATAGAACAGGGGAATTGCTTTGCCTTGTCATATCGTGCAAGCTCATTTGCAATCCACAATTTTTGAATTTCCACATAATCGGCAAAATCGTTTTTATTAAGCTTTCTTTTCCTTATTTCGTCGATAACATATGAATTTTCTTCGTAGCTGATATTTACATATGACGCATTTTCTTTAATATATCGTACAGCTGTGGTTTTACCACAAGCCATACAGCCTTGCAAGGATAAAATAATCGGCATGTAATATTCCTCGCTATAATTAAATCAATATATTCGGCATGCTTAATAAAAATAAGCATCAAAGCTTTTTATTATAACGATACATTCCCCACCAATCGGGCAAGAGTTTCTCCAAAGTTACCGTTTCTTGTTTTTCGTAATTAGCCATAATTTCCATATCTTTATTTTTGATGTTTAGCTGCATCAAAAATTCTCTGCAAGCGCCGCAAGGCATGCCGCTACCTTCGCCAGAAGGCGCTTTATCCCTAAAGGCAATCAATCTTTTTATTACTGTTTGCCCACTTTGCATATACATATTTAATGCGGCTACCCTTTCAGCACATAAATCAAGCACTCCGCTGCAACTTTCGATGCAAAAACCGGTAAATATTTCGCCGTTTTCACTTTCTATAGCACATACAACATGATGTGCATACACAAATGGCGACACATCTTCCGGATGATATTGTTCTTTCGCTTTTAAATACAGTTTCTCCCAAATGTTCATATAGGTAAACTCCTTTTTTGTTGTCCGACAGGGTTATATATTTTATAAATGCACCGCGCCGGAATTGCGGTATTCGTTGGCACTCATGCCTGTAATCTTTTTAAAAATCCGCGAAAAGTGGGTGACGTCGGCAAAGCCTGTTTTTTCGCTGATTTCCCATATTTTAAGGGAAGGATCGCAAAGCAGCTCCTTTGCTTTTTCTATGCGTATACCGCCCAGCAAATCGGAAAAGCTTTGGTTTGTGTTGTGGGCGATAAGCTTAGATAAATGCCATTGGCTTACAAAAACATGCTCCGCCACGTCGTTTAGCGTCAGCTTTTCGGCATAATGGGTTTCGAGATAAAGAATGGCATTTTGAATAATGAAATTTTGCGCCTTATCGCAGCATTGCGGCTCCTCAAGGGGCGGCTCGGTTGCCATAGCCGCAAGATTATCCGTCATGGTGGCAAGGGCGTTTTCAAGCTCGGCAAACTTGCTCGGCTTTAAAATATAGCGTGACACACCAAGGCCGATTGCGCGCTGAGCATATTCAAAATTAGGATATCCGCTTAAAATAGTTATCTGCATGTTAGGAAATTCGCTGCGCACGCCGGCAATTACGGCAAGGCCGTCTGCGCCAGGCATACAGATATCCGTAAATAAAATCTCGGGCTTTTTCTCGCGGATTAATTCCATTGCCGCCAGTCCGTTTGAGGCAGTGGCGACTACCTCGCAGTTATATTTCCCCCATGGCATCGTACGAACAAGACCGGTTACAATTACGTCTTCATCATCAATTACCATTACTGAGTGCATAATAACCTCCACATACTGCATTTTTTTCAGTATAACACATTTTAAATATTATAGCAATGTGCTTGCATTGCCGCGAATAATGCGAATAAAAAGGCAGTGTTATCTTTAAAATAACACTGCTTTTTATTAAGACTGTTTCACAAAACAGTTTAAACTGTGCATGTGCGATACCATGCACAAGGCATAAGCTTTTCATTAGAAAGATGATAGGATTTCCTATAATATAGCAACTTGACATATTATTGTCTTTGTAAACAACCTTTTGTCAAGTTGCATACAGCAAAGACGAGGGCTTCAGCAGGACAATCAAAAGTAAAATTGCTGTATTACCCTTTTACGGCGCCAACCGTCATGCCTTTAATAATGTTTTTCTGCAAGCAGACATAAACTATCAAAACGGGAACTACCACCAAAACAACAGCGGCGACCATTAAGCCGTAGTTTGTACCTGCTTGGCTGGAAATTTCGTTCAGCAAGCGTGTGATGCTGTAGGTACGTTTGTTGCGCAAGAAGAACATTTGCGTAAACAAATCGTTGTAGCTCCATAAAAAGGTGAAGATAGAAACCGTGGCAAAGCTTGGTTTTGCCAGCGGCAAAATGATTTTGAAAAAAATCTGGAATACATTGTAGCCCTCAAGGTATGCCGCTTCCTCAAGCTCTATGGGTATGCTGCGGATAAAGCCCATCAGCACTACAATGGCAAAGGATAGGTTGCCTGCAATTTGCGGTAAAGCCGTGCAAAGCCAAGACAGGGGCAGGCTTTCAAACTTTACAATGCCCCAGGAATGCATCATGCGAAACACAGGGATAATAGTGGAAAACACAGGAAACATCATGCTTGCTATAATAAGCGATTGCAGTATTTTGCGCCCACGGAACTGATATCGAGCCATTGCGTATGCGGCAAGGCCTGCAAGCAGCACAACAGACAAGGTAACGGCAATGCTGATAACAAGGCTTGTGCGGTATGCGCTGAGAATATCCACACGCTCAAAGGCGGTGACGTAGTTGTCGAAGGTAAACTGCTTTCCCATGGGGATAGAAAATGTATCGCTGCGGATATACTTTTTGTCTTTAAAAGAATTTAACAGTACCCAGATAAACGGGTAAATTGTGGTGAGCGCCCAAGCGGACAGCACAAAATAAATAATCCCTTGGCCAAGATTGTGTTTTGCTTTTCCGGACATTGTGCCCACCTCCTTAATAATCTTTCTCTTTAAATACCGCGTTTGCAATCTGGCTTATTGCGACACCCAGTACAACGATGAATATTGCCAGCGTAGAGCCATAGTCCACATCGCCTACGTTAAAGGTTTGATGATACATATATGTGCCAAGCAGCCAGCTTTTATCAAGGGGCATGCCTTGCCCCATCATTACCCACGGCAAATCAAATACTTTAAGCGCGCCTGTAATGGCAAGGGTTAGGCAGGTGCAAAGGGTGTTGTGCAAAAGCGGCAAGGTAACGTATCTTACGCGCTTAAAGCCATTTGCGCCGTCAATAGACGCTGCCTCGTATAATTCGGGAGAAATATTGTTAAGCCCTGTAACGATAATTACAAAATAAAACCCTACATATTGCCACATAACGGGCGTAAACATTGTGCCGAGATAATGCGCGCCGTCTTTCCAATCGATAAAATCGGTGATTAAGCCAAAATGCATCAAAAGCTGATTTAACATTCCGCCGTTATACATGAAAATCAGATTAAACAAAAGCCCAAGCGCTGTGGCACTGATGACAATCGGAAAAAAGTATACCGTGCGAAAAAATGATGAGCCGCGCTTGATATTGTCTACCAAAAGAGCAAGCAAAAGCGCAATGCCCACTTGAATAAACACGGTAAGCACCATCATTAAAAGCGTGTTGCCAAAGGCGGTGCGCAGCTTTTCGTCTTGAAACAGCTTGGTGATATTCAAATACCAAGGTGTGTTAATGCCCTCGCTGGCGGTGCCAAGCCCACTGATTTTATTGGCGCTGTTGATGATATTCATAACAAACGGATAATAAAGAAAAACCGCCATAAATGCGAAAGCCGGTATAAGAAAGGCAAATAGCGGAGATTTCTTTTTATAAATGGCGGAATTGTTCATGATGCAGCCTCTTTCATAGTACAAAAAGATTATAAAAATGGCCGGCAAGCCGGATTGACTTGCCGGTCATTTACCAAGAAAATAAGTTGTAGAAAGACTTATTTTATCGCAAGGCATGCGTCGATAGCAGCCTCGGCGGTGGTTTTGCCTGTAGTTACGTTCTTTACGTCTGCAAATAATGCTGCGCGCGCTTCGCTGCTAAGGCCGTCTTCTGTAGCGGCGGCAATACCTGTGGCACCTTTTGTAAGTGCAAGTGCGTCGTTGATAAGCGCGTCTGCGTCTGCAGGTGCTTTTGTGCCGTTTTTAAGTGCTGTAACAGCTGTTGAACCAAAGGTGCTTACTACTTCGTCTGTAGTCATGGCTTCAACAAATTTAACTGCGGCTTCGCGCTTTTCAGGATCGTCCCAAGCTTTGCGTGTAATGTAGTAGCCCATGGAAAGGCCGCCTACAAGGTCTGTTGTTTTGCGCTCGCCCTTACCGGGAACATAAGTAACTGTGAAATCGTTGACATCGGTAGCATGCTCGGGGAACCAGCCAAGCTTCCAAGAGCCGTCAATGGCGAAAGCAGCTTTGTTGTCTGCCATAAGTTGGAATGTGTCGGCGTCGCCTGCTGTTAGTGTGTTCACAGGGAAACATTTTGCTTCGTACATTGTTTTAATGGTATTTAGGCCTGTTGCCCATTTCTTGCCCACTTCGTCAGAAGATGCTGTTGGCAGAGCTGTGTGGTTTTTAACATTGCCTTCGTTGAAAATGGTGTATTCAAACCAGTAGTGGGGCACTTCTTGCAAGCTGCAAGCTATTGGAGAATAGCCTTTATCGGAAATAGTTTTGCACATTTCCATAAATTCGTCCCATGTGGTAGCGGCTGTAGGCACGTCTACACCGCATGCCTCAAGCACTTTTTTGTTTACGAATAAGCCTTCCCAGTAGCCGTTTACAGGCACGGAATAGTTTTTGCCGTCAAAAGGAGATGCACCAAGCATTTCGTCCTTCATGTTGCTTGCATATTCGGGATATTCTTTGCGGATTTCGTCAATGGATACAACCTTGTTGTTTTCCACAATTTTGTTTGAGTCAACGCCATTGAAGTAGAAAAGCACGTCAGGCTCGCTGCCTGTTTCAAAGTCTGTGCTTATTTTGGCTTTCCATTCTTCGTTTGAAGTTTCGGAAGCGTCAAGCACGGTGTTGCCGCTGGCTTCTTCGTATGCCTTATATGCCGCCTCGTAGTTTTTGCGGTTGCCGTCGTCGCCGCCGTAAGAGGTAACCACGTTCAGCGTAACGCTTTTAGCCGCCGGAGCAACTGATGCAGAGCCGGAGCTTGGTGCAGGTGCAGGCTTGCTGCCGCAGCTTGCAAAGATGGACGCGCTCATCGCAAGAGCAAGAAAAACTGATAGTGCTTTTTTCATGTTTAATCTCCTTCAAATTTGTGTTGTTTGGTTTTGGATAATGTTGTTTTGCTGTACTCTTATCATACTGCGTTCAATTAAAAAGCAAAATGAACGTATTTGGTTTTTATTGACTTTTATTGTTCTAATTCGTGCAAAATGAGTTTCATAGTAAAAATAGTGTTGCCGTTTTTGGCTATTTTGACGAAAAGACCGCTTTCTGCACCGTAAATAATACGCAAACGCTGATGCACATTACGTATGCCAAGGGAGGTGCTGCCAACGCCGTCTGCCGTGTCGTCAGATAAAAGAGCCTCGATTTTTTCAAGATCCAATGGCTCCATAACGCCGCTGTTTTCCACCTCTAGCATCATAAAATCCTCCTCGCGGTAAGCGCGCAGGGTAATGGTGCCTTGCTGTGTGGGGTTGATGCCGTGTTCCACCGCGTTTTCTAAAATGGGCTGTAAAATCAGCCTTGGCACAAAGGCGTCAAGCAAGCTTTCGTCTATTTCGCGCACAATATTCAGCCTTTTGCCAAGACGCTCATTAATAATGTAAAGGTATGCGTCTACATACATAAGCTCTTGGGAAAGATGCACAAGGTGCTGCTTGTTGCGATCCATGGCGGCACTTAGCATGGTGGATAGGCTTTCCAACATATTACACACCTTAATATCCCCTGCAAGGCGCGCCTCCCAGTTGATTATTTCAAGAGTGTTGTTTAGAAAATGCGGATTAATCTGGCTTTGCAATGCCATTATTTTAGCGTCGCGCAAAGCAAGCTCCTCTTTATAGATACGGTCAAATTGGTTTAAAATGGTATCGCTCATGGAATTAAACCTATCGCCAAGATATCCAAGGTCGCTGCTGGTAAAGCTTTCGGCGGCAACCTGAGTGCCGAAATTTCCCGCCTCAATTTCATGCGCAGCGGCGGTAAGCACGTCAATGGGGCAAGTTACCTTGCGTCGGAAAAACGAAAATACAAAGCCGATAAGCATAAAGAATAACGCCAAAATAATGGCAAGGGTTAAAACAGTGGCAAGCTGCTGCGGCCGCAAGCTGTCGGGAACCATGCGCGCCGAATATTCAAGGGTGTACCCTGAACGCCTGCTTTGCCGCGCTATGGTAAAGGTGTTTTTATTGCGTGTAATAGACTGGGTGGCGGCGGAAAAATCCGGCTTTTCAAGAGCCGTGCCAAGCAAGGGAAGCTCTGTTCCGCTTAGCCAAATAGTGCTGTCGTGCGCCCACGCAATGCTGCTTAGCGCACCGAATAACGCATCGTTGTTAAGCTCCATGGCAATCACGGCAAAAGGCTCAAGCTTTGCATCAAGCAAATTGCGCACCATAAAGCAGTGCCCGTCGTTTTCTATAAAAGCAATTTTTGTGCCAAGGGTTTTGCTCATGTCGAGAATTTGCGGCTCAAGGAACTCCTTGTATTTGCGCACGCCTAAATACGAGCCGTTGTTGGCAATATTGCTGGTGTAGCACGAAAGGTCTTGTCTTGATAAAATAGTGACAATAATATTCAAAAACTTTTCGTCATATTTATATTGCTCCGACAAAAACCCAGTAATGGTATTATATAACGCCACGTCGTCGCCGTCATTTTGATATTGCGCCCACGCGTCTTTTACAGAGGGAATATAGCTGGCTTTCAGCGTGGCGGTAACGGCCGCATCAAGCTTGCCCTCGGTAAGCGCCATGGCTTTGTCGGTGGATAGAGAAAAGGTTTTTTGAGTTTGCACCGACAATTCGCCGAAAATATAAACGCCTGCACCGGCAACCACCAGTAATACAGGCAGCCCCCAGCAAAGAAAAATCATGCAAATCATGCTCCATTTTAAGCTGTGACGCCGTTTCGCCTTTTGTGCCTTCATTTGTATTTCCTCCGATTTTGATATTCGTTAGTTTTAACAAACAAGTCTGCGGACTTGTTTTATTAAAAAGCTTATCCTATGTGCGTGCTATCGCACATACACAATTAAAACTGTCGCGACAGTTTTAATAAACAAGTCTTTATCACTACCATTATAACAAAAAAAGAGCGCGTCGCGCCCTTTTTTTTAATATTTAATCTAAATTAAGATAATCTTGCAATGCCTTTGCCGTCTTTTGGGCTTTTTCCATATTGTCCATTTCGCAAAAGATGCGCAGCAGCGGCTCTGTGCCCGAAAACCGTGCTATTGCCCAGCCACCGTTTTGAAAATAAACCTTACAGCCGTCCAAATAGCTTACATGGTCTATGGCGTAATCGAAAGAGGGCAAAAGCTTATCTTCCATTAATGTTTTGAATATCTCGGCTTTCTTTTCCTCGCTGAATTTAAAATCCAGCTCAGCCATTTCAAAGCTGCCGTACTCGTTGCAAATATTGCGCCAAATATCCGAAAGAGATTTGCCCGTAACGGCTATCATCTCTATTAAAAGGCTTGCCGCATATATGCCGTCCTTGCCTTGGATATGTCCGCGCACTGTCAGCCCACCGCTGCTTTCTCCACCGATAATGGCACCAGTTGTAAGCATTTTCCCCGATATATATTTAAACCCAACAGGCACCTCATAGCACACCTCGCCAAAGCTTTCGGCTATTTTATCCAAAAGATGCGTTGTGGCAATATTGCGCACCGCCGCGCCGTGCCAGCCCTTATACTTCATTAAATAATAATAAAGCATCACCAAAATTTTGTTTGGATGCAAAAACTCCGCCTCGTCATCAATTACGCCAAGACGGTCGGCGTCACCGTCTGTTGCAATGCCGATATCGCAGTGGTTTTCCGCCACATAGGTCATAAGGCTTGCCAATGTTTTTTCGTTTGGTGCAGGCAGCCGCCCACCAAACAATGTGTCGTGCCTATCGTGTATAACGCTTACTTCGCAGCGCGCTGTAAGCAAAATGGTTTGCAATGCTGTTTTAGATACGCCGTACATAGGGTCCAGTGCCACAGAAAGGCATCTTGCCCTAATGGCATTAATATCCACACAGGAAAGAATATTATCTATATATTCATTCATAGGATCGATATAACGTATGCGCCCATCTGCAAGTGCCGTGGCAAATTCCACCGTTGGCACAGCAGTGCCTGCAAGGCCTGCAATATATTCCTCAAGCTCATTTGTAAACGCCTCGTCTGCGTCGCGCCCACCCTCCATAAACACCTTTACACCGTTGTAAATTGCAGGGTTGTGGCTTGCGGTAACTGCCATGCCGTAAGGTGCGCCGCATTTTTTAATCTCAAACATTATCAGCGGCGTAGGGCTTTGGCGGTGTATTATACTGCACGGTATTTGCATTGCCGCCATAACTTCGGCTGCCCATTCGGTTGCCTCCTTGCTTAAAAAACGTCGGTCATAGCCTATCACAAAGCCCTTGTCGGCGTTGCCCTCGTCAATTATCTTGTGCGCAATGGCGCATGTTAAAAGCTGTACATTGGCGCGGGTAAATTCGTCTGCAATAATGGCGCGCCAGCCACCTGTTCCAAAATGTATCATTGCTCCATCTCTTTTCCCATAATTATTGTAACACTGCCTTTTGTGCCTTTTTTAAGGATTGGCAGCACGGAAACAGGGTTTCCGTTCAGCAGGATTTTCACAACGCCCTTGCATACGTGCTGTGGATTTTTCACCGTGATATCATAAGTGGCGTCGCGGAAAACCCTTGTTAATGAAAATCCGTCCCACACCGCAGGAATACATGGGTTTATATCCAAACTGTCAAAATTCGGTTGTATTCCAAGCATATAGCGTGTAGCCGCCACATAGCTCCAGCCGCCGGAGCCTGTCATAAACGGGTGATGCGCCTCGCCAAAGGCTTTATGAGCCGTGCCTGTGATAAATTGGCAATAGGAATAAGGCTCGCTTTTGCGAATTTCTATCTTGTCGTTTTGCAAGCACGGGCAAAGAGCGTTGTAATATTCCATGGCGCGTTCGCCTCGCCCAAGCTTACATTCCGCCGCCCATGCCCATGGGTTTGGGTGGCTGAAAATAGAGCCGTTTTCTTTAAGCCCGGGGTACACCCTAGTAACAAATCCGATTTCATCATCGGGCTTTGTATACGCAGGTGCGTTCAGCATAAGGCCGTAGGGCGTAAATAAATAGCTGTAAACACTGTCCATTGCCTTTTTACCGCGCTCTTTATCTGCCGCGCCGGAAAGCACAGCCCAGGTATTGCTCTCCATATGCACCTTGCCCTCAGCATCTGCCATAGTGCCTATAGGTCTGCCGCTTTTTGTGTAGCCGCGCAGATACCATTCGCCGTCCCATAGCTCTGTTTCGCAGGTTTTTTGCACCTTGTCTTTAAGTAATGTGTACGCTTGCACGTCCTCTTTTCTTCCAAGGCGCGCGGCAAGAGAAATAAAATTATCCAGTGCCCAAAAATGTAAAAAGCTTACCATGCCGCTTTCGCCGCCGCCAAGGTTTAAGCAGTCGTTCCAGTCTGCCCTAAGGCCAAGGCATACGCCGTGGCTACCTATCTGCTTTGCCGAAAAATCCAGAATTGTTTTTAAATGGTCGTAAACCGTGTCCTCGCCAATATCGGCATATCGCACCTTTTTATCTAAAAATGCAAAATCTCCGGTTTCCTTTACGTAATCAACCACAGTTGATACAAGCCATAAGGCGTCGTCGCTGCATGCGTCTTTAATGCCGTGTATCATGCTGTCGGCACTGGGCGTGGGCACCACTGTGGGGCTTTTAAAGCTTTGCTGCTTTTCGGCTTCGCTAAACCATTCGGGGCTGAATAAATGTAAGCCGTAGCCCTCGCGCACAAGCCCTTGCAATAGCTGCCAAATGCGCGCGCCGCATGCATTTGCGTCGGTGTGAAGCACAGTCATTGCGTCCTGCGCCGTGTCGCGATAGCCAAGGCCCGTGCGTCCGCCTACTTCGATAAAGCTTGCAAAGCGGCTAAACAAAACATTTATTTCGCTTTGATACAGCGTCCAAGTGTTAATCATTGTATCCATGGCGGAGTTTGGCGTTTTAATTTGCAAAGCATTGAATTTTTGCACCCAAAAATCTTTAAGCCCATTCATTGCCGCATCACGGCTTTTTGCCGTGCGGTATTTTTCTCTCATCTGCCGCGCCGCCTCGCGGTTTCCCTCGCCTAGCAAAAAGGCGCATCGCTCTGTTTCGCCGTTTGCCAAAACAAAGCGTTTGTGCAGCCCACAGCATTGGTTTCCGCCAAGCTGCTCAGAGCCGCTTAACACGCCTTTTTCCACGCCAATAGGGTTTGCCTCTGTGCGATAATCTCCTATAAATTCTTCTCGCACTGTGTCGAAGCTGTCTGGCTCAAATGTGGCTGTAAAATATTGAAACCCATTTTCCTCGTAGAATAAATCTTGCTCAATAATGCCGTCTGAATAGCTTCCACCTGCACAATAAAGGCTCATCTGGAAATTGCGGTTATCCATATCAATATGATGAAAAGAAAGCTCCGCATAGCTGAAAACGCTGATTTTGCGCTTTTTACCCGAATGATTTTCAAACTGCAAATCCCATATTTCCACGTCGTCGCCCCTTGGGATAAGCAAGGTCTGCACTGCCTTTATGCCGTTGTAGTCACATTCGTATTTCGAGTAGCTCATGCCGTGGCGGCAGCTGTATTGGGCGGTATCAAGCGGCTTTCCCACAGGCTGCCAACTAACCGACCAATATTCACCGCTTTCGTCGTCACGCAGATAAATATAGTGCCCCGGCCTATCCATGGGCACGGCGTTTGCCCTAAATCTGGTAATGCGATGATATTCTGCACTGCCTGCGAATAAATAACCGCCTGCGGTGTGGTTTATAACTGCACACATATTTTCGGTGCCAAGGTAATTTGTCCAGCTGGTGGGCAAATCCACTTTATCAATAACATATTCGCGGTTTTTATTGTCGAAATGTCCGTATTGCATGATGAAACTCCTTTAAACTAATCATTGTTCAGCAATTTTACTTATTATTGTAATACTCAATCTCTCGTCTTTGCTGTATGCAACTTGACAAAAGTACAAAGACAATAATAAGTCAAGTTGCTATAGTTTCATTGTATTGCTTTACGCGCTTATGCAACAGTGTGTGGCTTGGCATATCTTTGTAAATATTGCGCAGATATGATAGCAATGCGAAATCGCACATTTGTAAATAGCAAACGTGGGCGAATGTATTATATTTAAACTCTATTCGCCTTGCACCAAAACATTCAACAAAGAGCCAATAAAAATACGGCACATCTCAGAATTATATCTGAGATGTGCCGTGTTTGAATTTGTAATCGCGACGCGAAACGGTGTAACCTCCGCTTTGCGGCTCTTACACCTTGCACCGAAAATATCTACTACCTATAAAAAGAAATGTTCAAGCAGCTTTTTATCGTCTAGCTCCAGTATAAGCTTATTTTCGTAGCGTTTGCACTTTTTAATGGATTTTACAAGGGGGCTGTCTGCTATTGTGGACAAACCCTCACGCCCTTCGCTATCTTCTATTTCTTCCACGCTCAGCACTTCATCTACGGCTATTCCGTAATATTTTCCCTCGTATTCAATTACAAGTGCCATCTCGCGATAGCTGTCTTTCATTACGGTTTTAGCTTCTTCTATTAAATCTATAACCGTTTTTGCGTATATATGCTCTGCATCATAAAGCACGTCTTTAATGCATTTTTGCCTTTTGCACTTGTCGTGCTCTTGGTTGCACGAGGTGGCATCTAAAGCTGCCTCGTGTAGTAGGCGGTGCGGCTCTTCAATTCTGCTCATATGGTGCTTAATGGCATTGTTTTCGGTTTTATAATCGTAATACCATTTACCGAATGTGCATTTGTGCGGATCTGTGGCAAGAGTAAATGGCTCGTGGGCTTCAACCGCGCGGTTAAGCTCGGTTACCCATTTATAATGGTCTTGCTTGCGCTGCTCCAGCATATCCACAAAGCGGAGATATTCGTTATTTAAAGTGTTTTTACCAAGTGCCGTGCGCAAGTCCAGCATGGGCACAGCGTTTCCCATGTAAATAAAAATGCCCACCATTCCCGTTGGCGCTTGTGGTATGGTTTCCACAGCAGGCATTTCTCGTATCGCCATCACATTTGCGCTGTTTAACGTGAAAAGGCAGGAATCCACACTAAACACTATAAATGGACAACTTAAATTTTCTGTATTTTCTTCCATAATTTTGTCCAATCCTCCAATACAATAGGCAATGTTTTTTTTAAGTGTAACTTTAACTTTATTTTACAACAAAGGAAAAAGAAGTGCAAGATATTTAATTGTTTTAATTGGGCATGTGCAATAGTACATAGGACAAGTATTTTAAAGCCCGTTGCCGCTATTTGCCGATTAAAACCTGCATGGCAGAGCCATCGGGCAAGGGCGCATATATATTGAAATAATAGTAACATGCGCAGCCCAAAACCACTGCTATTATTAAAAGCAAAGCCGCCGCGAAAACCTTTTTGGAGTTTTTGACGGGGCTTATGGATTTGCCCGTTTTAACCTTGCCTTTTTTATAGCAGCTGTCGCCGCTTTGTAAGCTGTCGTTTTCCACAAGCCTACGCACAAGATCCAGCACAGCCAAGGCGTAAGCACGTTTTGATGCGTCTGGCGGCAATTGGCGCACAAAGGCATGCTTTTTTTGCGTAACCACTGCCCAGCGTCGCCCGTTTTCGTCTGGTGCGGTAATGGCAGAGCCGTATTTTGCCTTGCCTTTTTTCATGGAAATAAACGCAAGCTCGGTAGCCGCCTGTATGGAATTAGCACCATAATCGCGCACTGTTTTATCGCTTGGAAAGATGCTTGCACCGTTTTTATATGTTTTATCGCCCTTGCAAAAAGCGTGTTCTCCGCGTTTGGTAGTGGCAAATTCCGTCTCTAAAGCTTCGCCTAAATCCTCGTTTATCGTGGCTAGGCGTGCGCTGCTTTCTATTAAAACGCCTGCCGCTACATGGGCAAGCGTGCTTTTACCGCGGCCGTAAATATCATCACCAAACTTTTCGCTTAGTATAAATGCGGCGCTTTCGCACAATTGGTCGCTGGCGGCTGCGCCGCCACTGGTTGCGGTAAGGCGTATTAAAAACTCGTTGTCTTTACCATATAAAAACGGTTTAATGCCGGGTATTTTCGCGGCCTCACGCAGGGCGGATTTGATGTCGGATAAAGCTGTTCCGTATAAGCGAAGAACAATTTCTTTTTCAACAATGCGTTCTTCAACACCATTGATGCCCGGTAAATATTCATTCATCGTGCTACCTCTTTTTGCATATGCAATCAGGAATATCAAGCCCGCTTACAAGCAGCCTTGCCATATTAAGCGCACGCTGTACAGCATTCTCGCGTACTATATCGCGCGAGCGGTTTAAAAGCTGCATACGATGCACGTATACATTGTTTTTATTCGCAAGTGCAATGTATACAAGCCCCACAGGTTTTTCCGCAGTGCCGCCGCCGGGGCCTGCAAGGCCTGTGATGCCAATGCCGTAATCCGCTGCACCTTCGCGCTGTGCGCCGCATGCCATTTCGCATGCCACCTCTGCCGACACCGCACCATAAGCCGTCAGAGTATCGTGGCGAACATTTAAAACATTTTCTTTAATGATATTTGCGTAGGTACATACACCGTATTCAAACACTTCGCTTGCACCGGGTACATTTGTAATGCGCGCAGACAAAAGCCCACCTGTGCAGCTTTCGGCTGTAGATATTTTTTCGCCATGCTCTTTGAGCAAGCGTACCAAGGCGTGTTCTATGCCGTCATCGCCTGTGCCGTAAATAAGATTTCCCAGCTTTTCGTGCAGCTCTTTACAGCATGCAGTACATTCCTCACGCGCTATTGCCTCGTTTTCTGCTTTTGCGGTAACACGTATCACCACTTCGCCTGTTTTGGCATACAGCGCCACAGATGGGTTTTGCCTGCTTGTAAAATCTGCCACCATTTCTTCCAAATGGCTTTCGCCAACACCGCAGGTGCGCAAATTTATGGAATACAGCGCAGAATGTGACAGGGACAAAAGCCACGGACGCACCGCGTTTAAAAACATGGGTACACATTCGCTTGGAGGCCCCGGAAGCAGCACCGCATACTTGCCGTTATCTGTAAAAATTGCTCCGGGCGCAGTACCGTTTGCGTTTGGAATTGCCTGCCCGTTTGTTGGCAGCATGGCTTGTTTATAATTATTCACAGGCATTTTGCGGCTTGATAAAGCGGAAAAATAGCTTTCAATCCGCGCAAGCTCGTTGTCGGAATGTATAAGGGTGTCGCCAAAAACATTCGCCACAGTTTCTTTGGTTAAATCGTCGTTTGTGGGGCCAAGGCCGCCTGTAAACACCAAAATATCCGAACGGCTTTTGCTAAGGCGTGCCACCTCGGCAAGGCGCTCGGGATTGTCGCCCACTACGCTTTGAAAAAACACATCAATGCCCAAAGCCGCAAGCTCCCTGCTTAAAAACCGGGCATTTGTATTTAAAATATCCCCAAGCAAAAGCTCGGTGCCAACAGAAATAATTTCAGCGGTCATAAATTTAAACACCTTTCTTATAAGCCCTTACTTAAATAATTTTCACCATTTCCAGCTCCGCTTCCTCGGCGGCAACGCCCTCCAGCTCTGCCAAAAGCGGCATTTTATCTTCCTCGTACAATATTTCTTGCAGCGAAGGCTTAGTTTTGGGGTGTGGTGGAGTAAATATTGTACAGCAATCCTCATAGGGGAGAATACTGGTTTCAAATGTGCCTATTTTGCGCGCGATATCAGTAATTTCTGTTTTGTCCATACCTATAACAGGGCGCAGCACAGGCAAATCCTGCGCCGCATCTGTGCAGGCAAGCGCCGCCAAGGTTTGGCTTGCCACCTGCGCAAGGCTTTCGCCTGTAATAAGTGCCGTAGCAAATTCTTTTTTGCAAATAATATTTGCAATGCGCATCATACTGCGGCGCATAAGCACGGTGAAAAGTTCAGGATCTGCGTGGTCGCGGATATATTCCTGTGGCTTTGTATAGGGCACAATATACACGTTTAAGTTTCCTGTATAATACGTAAGCTGCTGCGCTAGTGCAATTACCTTCATGCGCGCGCGCTCGCTGGTATATGGGGGGCTTGCAAAATGCACACCGCACAGGGAAAGCCCACGCTTTGCCATCATGTAGGCAGCTACGGGGCTATCTATGCCGCCGGAAAGCAATATTGCCGCCTTGCCCGAGGTAGATACAGGCAATCCGCCTGCGCCAGGTTCCTTGCCGGCATGCACATATGCCGCATAGTCGCGTATTTCCACCGTTACGCTAAGCTGCGGATTGTGTACGTCCACAGTTAAATGCGGATATGCGTCTAATATTACGCCGCCAAGCTCGCGCGCTATCTCCATGCTGTCCATAGGAAAGGTTTTGTCTGCGCGTTTTGCGCACACCTTAAATGTTTTTGCCTTTAGTATTTGCGGTTTTAAATATTCACACGCAACACGGCAGATGTCGTCAAAATTCTTTTCGCACACGGCGGCACGGCTAACGCATGCAATGCCAAAGATTTTCTTCACACGCAAAAAAGCTTCATCTACATCTGCGCCTTCTTCGCCCTCGGCGTACATTGTAGATTGTGCCTTATACACTTTAAATTCGCCAAGGTTTCTAAGGCGGCGGCGCATAGTTTTAGCCAGTACCGCCTCAAAGCTGCTGCGGTTTAGCCCTTTAAGCGCCATTTCTCCTTGGTATGCCATTATTAATTCTTTCATATATCTTTATCCTATCTTTTAATTTTAGCCAAAGTGGCAATGCCGTCTTTTAGCGAGGATATCAGCGCGGTGATATCTTCTTCTGTATTGTATGCGCCTATTGATATGCGCAAAGCCGTGTCTATACGATTGTCGTCAAGCTCCATGGCGGAAAGCGTGTGGCTTTTCGCGCCCTTGCTGCATGCAGAGCCGCCCGAAACAAATATATCTCGGCTTTCAAGAAAGTGCAGCATGGTTTCGCTTTTGATATTTGCCACAGAAAAATTGGCTATTCCGCAAACGGCATTGGGCGGCGAGTTTCTTATAATATCGGGAATATACGAAAGCTCTTTCCATAAAAAAGAATTTAAACTTGCCACATGGCTCATTTGTCTGTGCAAATCGACATTTGCAAGCTCAGCTGCTTTTGCAAATGCCGCCGCAAAAGCAATGTTTTCTGTGCCGGGGCGCATGCCGCGCTCTTGCCCACCGCCAAAAAGCACAGGCTCGATATTATACCCCTTGCGCAAATATAAAGCACCAATTCCTTTTGGCGCATGTATCTTATGCCCCGATACGCTATAGGAATCTATTCCGCTGCCCGTGAGGGAAAAGGGCAGCTTGCAAAATGCCTGCACGCCGTCTATATGTACTGCTGTACGGCTGTTTTTTGCCTTTACGGCTTTGCTTAGCGCGGCGGCGTCTATATATGCGCCTGTTTCGTTGTTTACATGCATTGCCGTAACAAGCATGGTTTTATCCGTAACGGCATTTATTATTTTATCAATATCTATGCTGCCGTCTTTTTCGGGCGTTATTAATGTAAGCTCCACGCCCTCTTTTGCAAGGGCTTCTACGCAAAGCTGTACCGACGGATGCTCGTACGCCGTAGCCACAATATGGCGTCCCCATTTGCGCCTTGCCTTTACTGCGCCTAAAATGGCTATATTGTTTCCTTCACTGCCGCTTGCTGTAAATATTACTTCGCTTACATCTGCGCCCATGGCACGGGCGATAGCGGCGCGAGATTTATTAAGGCAATCCTCGCTATGTGCGCCTATTGCATACAGGCTGGACGGGTTTGCAAAATGCCGCGTCAGCACCGCGGCGGCAATGTCCGCAGCTTCGGCGCTTACCTCGGTGGTAGCGGCGTTGTCTAAATAATGCATATTTAGTATCTTCCTTTATAAATATATATGATATTATTATACACTGTTTGCACAAAAAAAACAGCACTGTATTAAAACAATATCACCCAAGATGCCCCATGCACGGCATATGATGATTTTACAATATACAAGCCCAAAGCCTAAAAGGCTTGTATATTGTAATGCTTTAAACAATACTGCTTTGTCTTTATTGGTTTGCGCCTTGGCTAGAACGCCACTATTACTCCGCCGTCGCTTGCGTAAGCGGTGGAAAGACCGCCTGTAGGCACCATAATAACCTCTTTAAGCGCGGAACATGTTGCGAGAAAATCCTTTTTAAGTTCGTTCGCGCGTTCAGGGCAGTTGCAATAGCTCATAACAAGGGTAATGCTGCTTTGGGTACATTGGGCGGTTTTTTCGGCAACCATGTCCACAAGGCGGCGCAAAGCGTTTTGCGTACCACGTATTTTTTCAAGGGCAATTATTTCTCCGTGGCCGTTCTCGCCCATAAGCGGACGCAGATTAAGCATGGTGCCAATCATTCCCGCCATTTTGGTGATGCGGCCATTTTTTACGAGATTATCAAGGGTTTCAAGCACAAACAGCGTGCATAGCTTATCGGTAAATGCGCGTATTTTTGTTTGGATATCGTCAAAAGGCATGCCGCTGTCTACCATTTCTCGCAATAGTAATGCAATGCGCAGCTCTCCTGCGGCGGCACTTTCGGAGTCGATAATATAAATCTTTTTTTCGGGGTGTGCTTCAAGCACCATATCACGCGCCACAGACGCGGAATTATAGCTGCCCGAAAGCTTGCTGGACAAAGTAACTACAAAGCTTTCGTCTGCTTTTTCCATAAGACGGGCGTAATCGTCCGGCGCAGGGCACGCAGTGGCAACAGGGCCTCGGCTTGCTTTCATGTTGGCAAGCAGGTCTTTAACGTCGATGTTTTCATCGTCTACAAATTCTTTGCCGTTAGAAGTAATTTTAAGGCTTGCCACCTCAAGGCGCAGCACATTACGCAGGGCAGGTGTTAAATCGCAGCAGCTGTCAACTATAATTTTAGGTTCCATTATTGCTCCATTCCCGCCATTAGGCGTACCTCTTAAGACTATTTGTATTATTGTATCATTCACAATAAATTTAGTCAAATAAAGCATACAATTTTGTCGCTTGTGTATCTTGTAATTATAACATATATTTGTTACTATTTTATGTAGAAAATACATTATTCTTATATTATACTTAAAAATCCGATTTGTTTACCGAAAGGAAATGTTAATTTATGAAATCTGATATCGAAATTGCGCAGGAGGCAAAGATTTTACCCATTACCGATATTGCACAGGTGCTGAATATAAGCGGCGACAGCTTAGTGCCATATGGCAAAAATAAAGCCAAAATAGATCACCGTCTTGTTAAAACCCTTGAAAGCCACAAGGACGCAAAGCTTATTTTGGTTACCGCCATCAGCCCCACTCCGGCAGGTGAGGGGAAAACCACCACCAGTGTAGGCCTTGCAGACGCTTTGCATGCGCTTGGCAAAAAAGCGTGCCTTGCCTTGCGCGAGCCAAGCCTTGGGCCTGTTTTTGGCGTAAAAGGCGGCGCTGCCGGAGGCGGATATGCGCAGGTAGTGCCAATGGAGGATATCAATTTACATTTTACAGGAGATTTACACGCAATCGGTGCGGCAAATAACCTTTTGGCGGCAATGATAGATAACCATATTTTTCAAGGCAATGCATTGATGCTGGATCCACGCCGCATCACATGGCGTCGCTGTGTGGATATGAACGACAGGCAGCTACGCTTTGTTACAGACGGCCTTGGCGGCAAGGCAAACGGCACTCCGCGCGAGGACGGCTTTGACATTACCGTGGCAAGCGAAGTGATGGCTATTTTCTGCCTTGCTACCGATTTAACGGATTTAAAAGCGCGCCTTGCAAGTATTGTGGTGGGCTATAGCTACGAGGGCAAGCCCGTTACAGCAGGGCAAATTGGCGCGGCAGGCGCAATGGCGGCGTTGCTGAAAGATGCCTTTGATCCAAACTTGGTGCAAACATTGGAGCATACGCCCGCGCTTATCCACGGCGGCCCATTTGCCAATATTGCCCATGGCTGCAACAGCGTTATCGCCACAAAACTGGCAATGAAACTAAGCGATTACGTGGTTACCGAGGCAGGCTTTGGCGCAGACCTTGGCGCACAAAAGTTTTTAGACATTAAATGCGCCATGGCAGACATAAAACCCTCTGCCGTAGTGTTGGTGGCTACAGTGCGTGCCCTAAAGCATCATGGTGGCTGCGCTAAGGCAGACCTTGGTGTGCCAAATGTGGAAAGGCTGTCCGCAGGCTGTGCCAACTTGGCAAGGCATATCGACAATATCAAAACTCATTATAATATGCCTGTGTGCGTAGCCATAAACGCCTTCCCCACAGACAGCGCCGAGGAGCATGAATACTTGATGCAGTTTTGCGAAAAGCTAGGCGTGCCTTGCGCGCTGAGCGAGGTTTTCGCAAAGGGCGGCGAGGGCGGCAAGGAACTTGCAAATGCCGTGCTTAGCATAATTGAAGATAAAGAGCTGCACCACAGCTATAACGAAAGCGACAGCGTGGAAGATAAAATCCGTGCAGTTTGCACTAAAATATATCGCGCAAAGGACGTTTCTTTTTCGCCTGCTGCGCAAAAGCAGCTTGTGGAATTAAACGACAACGGCTTTGGCAAGCTGGCTGTGTGCATAGCAAAAACCCAGTACAGCTTTTCCGACGACGCAAAGCTATTGGCGGCACCTGAGGGCTTTACCATGACAGTGCGCTCGCTAAGGCTTTCTGCCGGCGCAGGCTTTGTGGTGGCTGTAATGGGCGATATCATGACTATGCCCGGCCTTGGGAAAAAGCCTGCCGCAGAAAATATAGATATTGACGCAAACGGAAAAATAAGCGGATTATTTTAATGTGCGTGCTAACGCGTATAAGATGAGTTTTTAATAAGCAAGGAATAAATTCCCATATATCCGTCCATACTGTGTGCATCACAGAAAGGGCGTGCTTTATTTATGAAAAAATGGGAATTATCTTTACTGCTGGGTTTGATTTTATCGGTGTTTCTTACATCGTTTTCCGGCTTTTCCGCAGTGTGCAGCGATGTGCGCGAGGATACCTTGCGCCTTCATATATTGGCTAATTCCAATTCTAAAATCGACCAAGATGCAAAGCTGCATGTGCGAGATTGTATACTTAAAAATGAGGGCAGCTTTTTTGCCAAAAGCGGCACAAAGGAAAAAGCAAAGGCAAAAGCGCAGGATTTGCTTTTAAATGTAGAAAAAACAGCGCGTGACGCTTTGCGCGAAAAAGGGCTTAATTATGCGGTAAAGGCATATACCACCGAAATGTATTTTGCCACTACCGAGTACGACGGATTTACCTTGCCGGCAGGCAGATATGATGCACTGCGCGTGGAGCTTGGTGAGGCGAAGGGCAAAAACTGGTTTTGCGTATTATTTCCGCCCCTTTGTGTGCCGGCGTCTATGGACGATGCCGCCACAGGGTATACAGATGCCGAAATTTCCGCCGTGCATGAGCCGTACAAGGCAAAATTTGCCATAGTGGAATGGGTGCAGCTTTTATCAGAAACATTACGTGGAAAATAATATGCATTTGTGATACAATATATATGTTAAAGTATTCACTTGAGATTAAGGAGCAATTTTTTGTTATTAGATGTTTTAAAAGACGCGGTACTGGATACCGCTAAAATGTTGCCATTTTTGTTTGTGGCATATCTGCTAATCGAGTACGTGGAGCATCGCCATTCCAAACGCATTGAAGACGCTCTTGCAGGTGGCGGCCGCTTTGGCTTTGTGCCGGGTGCAATGCTTGGGCTTTTGCCGCAATGTGGCTTTTCCGCCATGGCTGCAAGCTTATATTCAAGCAGAGCCATCACGCTTGGCACCTTGCTTGCTGTGTTTCTTTCCACCTCAGACGAGGCTATTCCTATCATGCTTTCTATGCCCGGTCAGCTTGGCAATTTAGCGGTTTTGCTTACCGCAAAGCTTGTAGTTGCCCTTATCGCCGGCTTTTGCATAGATTTTATTTTCAAAAAAAGCATACCCGCCTCGGTGCGCGGAGGATATACAGGTGCTGATACTGTGGTAGATTGCCACGAGCATGTGGAAAGTGACGGCATTTTTGTGGCTACCATAAAGCATACTGTAGCTATTGGCGCATTTGTATTTGTGTTCAACTTTGCTTTGGGGCTTATCGTTACTATGCTTGGCAGCGAGGTTGTGGCAGGCTTTGTTTCGGGCTGGGGCTTTTTGCAGCCTGTGGTTGCAGGGCTTATAGGCCTTGTGCCAAACTGCGCCGCGTCAGTGCTGTTAACTCAGCTATACGCCGCAGGTACGCTGAATTTTGGCGGAGTTCTTGCAGGGCTTTGCACAGGTGCAGGCGTAGGGCTTACAGTGCTTTTGCGCGCAAATAAAAGCCTAAAGCAAAACTTGTTTATAATAGGCTTGCTTTACTTTATAGGTGTTGCGGCAGGCCTTTTGGTTCAATTGTTTATTGGATAATTTACTCACAACATAATGTGGAGGGGTATTTATGCTTCGCTTTGCTATAGTTGGCACAGGTAATATTTCTCGTCGCTTTATCGCCGCAATAGGCGATGAGCCTACATGCGAGGCAGTTGCGCTTTTGTCGCGCAATAGCGAGGGCGGCAAAGCCTTTGCTAAGGAATTTTCCATACCACTCGTGTTTGATACAATAGAAGATTTGTGCGCGGCACCGGGCATAGACGCTGTATACATAGCAAACCCCAACGGCATGCACGCAAGCACAGCCATACAAATGCTATTGGCAGGCAAGCATGTGCTTTGCGAAAAGCCCATTGCATCTACCTTGCCCGAGGCACAGGCAATGGTGGTGACAGCGCGTCAATGCGGCAAGGTGCTGCTTGAGGCAATGCCAACGTTATTTTATCCCGGCTTTGATATTTTGCGTACTTTACTGCCGCGTGTAGGCACATTGCGCCGTGTTACGGCGGTGTACTGCCAATATTCCTCGCGATACGACGCTGTAAAAAACGGAGAAAAGCGCAACGCATTCGACCGCACTCTTGGCAACGCCGCGCTTTTGGATTTGGGCATTTACTGCATAGAGCCAACCCTTGCACTGCTCGGCTTACCTGAGGAGCTTTGCGCAAAAAGTGTGTTTTTAAACGGTTTTGAAGCCCAAGGCACAGTAACTGCACGCTTTGGCGGCGCACAGGCAGATTTTATTTATTCCAAAATATCGGATAGCCGCTTGCCAAGCGAAATACAGGGCGAGGACGGCAGTATTATAGTGGCACGTTGGCCGAATATGGAGCATTTCACCTTGTTACCGCGCGAGGGCGCTGCCGAGGAGTTTTCCGCGCCTTTGTGCGAAAACGACCTTGTATATGAGCTGCGTGCCTTTATTAAAATGGTTTCAGACGGCACAGGCCACGAAGTATATAACGATTTATCGCTCGCTGCAATGTCTGTAATAGATAAAGCAAGGGAAATCGCAAAAATCACTTTCTAATTAATTGCAAAATCCGATTTAGAATGAATTGTAAAATCTGATTTAAAATGAATTGCAGCATGCAAATGTCACGTTACATTCAGCTAATGCATTTTAAAACACCACCCTGAAAAATAAGCCCTCGTAAATGTTGACATTTACGAGGGCTTTAATTGTGGTTTCATTGGGCTGATATCGTGTTCATCGGTTTAATTTATTAGTGTTTTATGTAAATAGAAAACTCACCAAGATATTGTATTCACCAAATCACGACGGGATTCAGATGTGTTTTCATACTATTTTTAATAGATTAAAAATAAAAATCG
>JAVWZM010000024.1:0-26932 GCA_036661035.1 Oscillospiraceae bacterium | reverse complement strand
CAAAGAGCCATATTTGACAAAGAGCCATATTTGACAAAGAGCCATATTTGACAAAGAGCCATATTTGACAAAGAGCCATATTTGACAAAGAGCCTAAAAAATCCCCCCTATGATTTCTCATAGGGGGGATTTTAATTAATGCAGATATTGCTTAGACCAATTCGATAATTGCCATTTCTGCTGCGTCACCACGACGTACACCGATTTTAATAATACGGGTGTAGCCGCCGTCACGGTCTTGGTATTTAGGGGCAATTTCATCTATCACTTTTTTCGCAACTGTTTCCTTTGTTACATAGGAAAACACTTGACGTTTCGCATGCAGATTATCCTGCTTGCCGAGGGTGATCATTTTTTCGGCCACAGCGCGCACTTCCTTTGCTCTTGTGACGGTAGTTTCTATCTTGCCGTTTTCCATAAGATAGGTTACCATAGCACGGAGCATCGCCCTGCGGTGGTCTGAGGTTCTGCCGAGTTTTCTTGTACCGGGCATCCCAATTCACTCCTTTGCAGTATTACTCGTCTTCATTCGTTAGATTGAAGCCAAGAGATTCCAGCTTTGCAATTACTTCCTCTAGGCTCTTGCGCCCAAGGTTGCGTACTTTCATCATCTCATCTTCGGATTTGCTGATTAGGTCCTCTACGGTATTGATACCGGCACGCTTTAGGCAGTTGAATGAACGCACAGACAAATCAAGCTCCTCGATTGTCATTTCAAGAGCTTTTTCTTTGCCCTTGTCGTCTTTTTCCACCATAATTTCTGCGTCCATCGCCTCTTGCGAGAGATTAACAAAGAGATTAAGATGCTCTGTCATGATACGTGCGGCAAGGCTTACGCCCTCTTTCGCGCTAAGAGTGCCATCTGTCCAAACTTCAAGGGTTAGCTTGTCGTAGTCTGTGATTTGGCCTACGCGCGTGTTTTCCACCGTGTAGTTTACCTTTAAAACCGGAGTGTAGATACTATCTACCGGCAAAGTGCCGATAGAAGTTTCACCTGCGGTTTGTTTGTTGCGTTCGGCAGGCACGTAGCCTCGGCCTTTATCGAATGTAAGCTCCATTATAAGCTTTGCATTCTCGGCTAAAGATGCAATGTGCCAATCCGGGTTTAAAATTTCTATCTCCGCATCCTGTCCGATGCTGCCGGCAGTTACCTCGCACTCGCCGCCCGCCTCTATGCGAACGGTTTTTGGTGTGTCGGAATAAAGCTTGGCTGTGATGCCCTTGATGTTAAGCACTATCTCGGTAACGTCTTCTTTGACGCCCGGAATAGTGGAAAACTCGTGAACAACGCCGTCAATCTTAATATTGGTAACAGCAACGCCGGGAAGCGATGAGAGCAGTACACGTCTTAAGCTATTGCCCAACGTAGTGCCAAAGCCGCGTTCAAGCGGCTCAACCACAAATTTGCCATAGCGGCCATCTGCGGAAAGGCTGGCTGTGTCTATTTTGGGCCTCTCTATCTCCATCATTCTAAAACCCTCCTATTTGGCAAGCCATGAGTGGCTTGCCTTGTTGTTCGCATTCCCTTAGAAGCATCAGATTACTTAGAATAGAGCTCAACGATAAGATGCTCTTCGATGTCGAAGTCGATGTCTGCACGCTCAGGAGCGCGTGTAATTGTGAAAGACATGTTTTCGGCGTCTTTTGTAATCCATGTCGGTGTAGGACGATGGGAGTTCTTCTCGATGCATTCCTTCAGCTTGCCGCAATCGGTAGTTCTGACAGCAATCTTGTCGCCCTCTTTGATGAGATAGGACGCGATATTTACTATTTCGCCATTAACGGTGAAGTGACGGTGCAGCACTAGCTGACGCGCCTCTTTGCGGCTCATTGCGAAGCCTGCACGATAAACTACGTTATCGAGTCTGCTTTCAAGGATCTTAAGCAGATTTTCACCGGTCATGCCGCTCTTACGCTCTGCAAGCTCAAAATAATGAGCAAACTGGCTCTCAAGAACGCCATAATAACGTTTTGCTTTTTGTTTTGCGCGTAGCTGTAAGCCATACTCGGAAACTTTTTTACGAGCCTGGTTTTGGCCATGCTGACCGGGAGCAAAGCTCCTGCGGGCAAATGCGCACTTGTCGGAGAAGCAACGTTCGCCCTTTAAGAAGAGCTTTTGATTCTCACGACGGCACTGGCGGCATACTGCGCCTGTATATCTTGCCATGTTTTTTCCTCCTTATTACTAAATGCGGCGACGCTTCGGCGGGCGGCAGCCGTTATGTGGAATAGGGGTAACGTCCTTGATCATGTTCACCTCTAAGCCGGTAGCCTGTAAAGCGCGTATTGCTGCTTCACGGCCTGCACCAGGGCCTTTCACAAAAACCTCTACCGATTTCATGCCATGCTCCATGGCTGCCTTTGCGGCGGTTTCTGCCGCTGTTTGTGCGGCATAAGGGGTGCTTTTGCGCGAGCCGCGGAAGCCAAGGCCGCCTGCGCTCGACCACGAAATTGCATTGCCTTGTACATCTGTGATTGTCACAATAGTGTTATTGAATGTGCTTTGGATATGTGCGCAGCCGCGTTCAATATTTTTACGCTCACGCTTTTTCGTGCGGGTAACTGCTTTTTTAGCAGCAGCTTTTATTGCCATCTAACTGTCCTCCTAGCTCATTACTTCTTCTTATTTGCTACTGTGCGCTTGGGGCCCTTACGTGTACGAGCATTCGTTTTAGAACGCTGTCCGCGAACTGGTAAACCCTTGCGGTGACGTATGCCGCGATAGCACTGAATTTCAACAAGACGTTTAATGTCAAGTGCTGTTTTGCGGCGTAAATCGCCCTCAACGCTGAAGTTTTTATCAATGTAATCACGGATTAAAGCTTCTTCATCGGGGGTCATGTCCTTCACCCTGGTATCAGGATTAATCTTTGTTGCAGCGAGTACTTCGCATGCAGCGCTGTGTCCGATACCAAAAATATAGGTGAGGGCAACTTCGACTCGCTTATCTTTAGGCAAGTCAACTCCGGCTATACGTGCCATGTCCTTAGCACCTCCTAGATTATTTATCCTAATTATTCGCGCTTACACAGCAGGATAAAGCCGTGCAAAGGCGGCCATAGGCTTTAGCCTTGGCGCTGCTTATGCTTTGGATTTTGACAGATTACCATTACGCGACCTTTGCGTTTGATAACCTTGCATTTTTCGCAGATGGGTTTGACGGAAGGCTTAACCTTCATATTGTATAACCTCCTTACGTTGCGCTATTTAGAGCGCCATGTGATGCGTCCCTTAGTTAAATCATAAGGGCTCATCTCAAGTGTAACTTTGTCTCCGGGCAGTATGCGAATAAAATTCATGCGCAGCTTGCCGGAAATGTGTGCCAGTAGCCTGTGGCCCCCACTGATTTCAACTAGGAACATCGCGTTGGGCATTGCCTCAACTACGACACCTTCCACTTCAATTACGTCTTCTTTGGACAAGCTTCTACCCTCCTCACTGGGTACCGGACGGCAAAGCCGCAAGCACCCGTTTGAGCTGTTTGTCGAATGCGAGGATATCCTCGCCGAATATTCTTGCGCAAGGCGCAAGATGCTTTGGGTTTTTGCGTTTAGGTGAATTTATGCGGTGCGCATGTCCGTTTGCGATAAGCACATAGCCCTCGCTCTGGTCCACTACCACATAAAACCCCTTATCCCTACCTGCCGTAGAAAAAACCAATTGCCCTCTTTGAAAACTCATGGCTTATGCTCCCTTGGCACAGTAAGAATTTCCGGCCCATTTGGTGTTATTGCTATGGAGTGTTCAAAATGCGCACTCAAGCCACCATCGACCGTTTTAACTGTCCACCCGTCGGACAGAGTTTTTACCACATAGCTTTTTTCATTTACCATGGGCTCAATGGCAAGCGTCATTCCGCTTACAAGGCGCGATCCGCGCCCTGCCGGGCCAAAGTTTGGCACTTCCGGATCTTCGTGAAGCTTTTTGCCCACGCCATGCCCCACAAAAGTGCGCACAACGCTAAAGCCATTTTCTTCCACAAAGCCTTGCACCGCTGCACTGATATCCCCCACTCGCCCACCTGCAACAGCAGCATTAATGCCGCGTGTAAGGGACTCGCGTGTTACGTCCATCAGCCTTTGAGCTTCAGGGCTTACAGTGCCACATGCAAAGGTTGCCGCATTATCTCCGTTAAAGCCGTTTATCTCGGCACCAACATCTATGCTTACGATATCGCCCTCATGAATAACAATATTCTTTGACGGGATACCGTGTATCACAGTGTCGTTAATTGATATGCAGGCCGAACCGGGAAATCCGCCGTAGCCTTTAAAATTGGGCTTTGCGCCCTCTTTAACGATATAATCATAAATGAGTTTATCGAGGTAGGCAGTAGTAATGCCGGGTTTTACAGCTTTTCCTGCCAGTATCAGCACTTCTGCCGATATTTGGCAAGCAAGGCGCATTTGAGATAATTCGCGCGCTGTTTTAACCGATATCACTTACTTCGCCTCCAATGCACGGAGTAAAAGTGCCGTAGTATCGCTAACCTCAGATTGCCCTTGCACTGTTACAAGCTTGCCCTTTGCTTTGTAGTAATCTACAAGCGGCTCGGTAAGCTCGTGATAAATGCGCAGACGCTCTAGGATAGTGGCTGGCTCATCGTCCTTGCGGATAATAAGCGCGCCGCCGCAACGGTCGCAGATTTCGGCTTTCACAGACGGCTTGTGGATAGTGTGGTAAGACGCGCCGCACGCAGAGCAAACTCTGCGTCCGGACAGCCTTTTCAAAATGTCGTCGTCCGACACTTCAATGTTTGCCACTTTGTCTATCTCAATGCCCATGTCGTCAAGAGCCTTTGCCTGTTCGACAGTGCGTGGAACGCCGTCCAAAATAAAACCGCTTTTGCAGTCGTCTTGTGAAAGACGCTCTTTAATGATAGAGATAATAACTTCATCGGGGACAAGCGCGCCGGAATCGATAAAGCCTTTGGCCTTAACGCCCATCTCAGTGTTGTTTTTAACGGCTTCACGGATAATATTGCCGGTGCTGATAGCAGGAATATTATACTTGTCGCAGACGATCTCTGCCTGAGTGCCCTTGCCGGCGCCGGGTGCGCCTAAAAGGATTAATTTCATATCCGTTCCCCCTCTTAATAAAGTATTATTCGAGAAAGCCCTTATGATGACGCATAAGCATGTAAGATTCCAAGCTGCGCGAGGTATCAAGAGCCACACCTACTAAGATAAGTAAAGATGTACCGCCCAAGGAAAGCCCCTGCATGTTCGGGATATTAGCCAATGCAATAGGAAGAATGGCAACTACCGCAAGGAACATTGCACCGATAAAGGTAATTTTACCAAGTACCTTCGTGATGAAGTCGCTTGTTGGCTTGCCCGGACGATAGCCCGGAATTGTGCCATTGTTGCTGCGCAGATTATTGGCAATCTCAATAGGATTATACTGGATAGCCACGTAGAAGTAGTTGAACCCAATAATCAGCAATAGGTAAATCGACGCATACATGAAACCTGTAGATTTAAACAAGTTAAAGAAACTGGTCCAGTATGGATGATCAGCCGGATTAAGGTTGAGCAAGCCGCCGATTGTAGCCGGAATACTGACAAGTGCCGAGGCGAAGATAACCGGCATAACGCCGCTCATATTTACCTTGATGGGAATATGTGTGTTTTGCCCGCCCATCATTTTACGGCCAACTACGCGCTTTGCATACTGCACTGGAATACGGCGTTCAGCGGCATTTAAAATAACCACGAACACTACTACTGCAAGTGCAAGTACTGCTACTAGAGGAATTAAGAAGAATATTTTGGTATCGCCGGCAACGCCGAGATCCCATAAATTCTTGATAGAAGTGACAAGTGAGCTAAAGCGCGATACGATACCGGCGAAAATGATAAGTGAAATACCATTGCCGATGCCCTTAGCGTCTATGCGCTCGCCAAGCCACTGAATGAGCATTGAGCCCGCAACGAACACCAATACGATTACAACGGCGGCAAAAATGCCCTCGAAGCCTTTGGTGTACATAAGCGCGTTTTGCCCACGCAATAAGAAGTAATAGCCGATGCCAAGACCAAGCGCGATACCTGCGCCCGCGTAACGGGTGATGCGAGTAATTTTGCGGCGGCCTGACTCGCCTTCTTTAGACAGACGCTCCAGTGCCGGAATGGCAACTGTGAGCAGCTGAATAATAATGGAGGCGTTGATATACGGCGTAACGCTTAGTGCGAATATAGTTGAGTTGCCGAACGAACCACCTGTAAGCATATCTAAATACCCAAGGAATCCGCCCGCCTGTGTCATAAAGCCTTGCAATGCGCCTGCTGCCACGAATGGCACCGGAATGGCGCAGCCTAGGCGAAATATAACAAGAATCATCAAGGTGTATAGAAGCTTTTTGCGCAGCTCTTCTATTTTCCACGCATTGCGAAACGTATCAAACACCTTAAATCACCTCGGCCTTTCCGCCCGCTTTCTCAATCTTTTCCTTTGCGGAGGCAGTATAGGCGGTAACTTTAACGGTAAGAGCCTTTGAAAGCTCGCCGTTGCCAAGAACTTTTACACCATCGCAGGTCTTTTTGATAAGGCCTTTTTCGATAAGTGCTTTTTCATCTATTACGCTATCGGCGTCAAATCTTTCTTCTAAATCGCTGATTTTAACTGTAGCATAGATAGTAGCGAAAATATTGTTGAAACCGCGCTTAGGCAAACGTCTTTGCAAAGGCATCTGGCCGCCTTCAAATCCGGCTTTTTTGGCGCCGGAACGGGCTTTCTGACCTTTGTGACCGAAACCTGCGGTTTTGCCGTTGCCCGAGCCTGCGCCGCGACCTTTGCGTTTTGCGGCTTTAGCTGAACCCTCGGCGGGTTTTAATTCATGAAGCATCATTACGAGTGCACCTCCTTGCTTTTAGCGCTTTGTAACCACAACCATGTGAGAAATTTTTGCGATTTTGCCCTTAGTGGCTTCGTTATCAGGCTGCACAGTTGTGTCGCCGATTTTTTTAAGGCCAAGGCTGTTCGCTGTGGCGATTTGGTTTTTAAGGCGACCTACCAAGCTGCGTGTTAGCGTAATGCTAACGCCTGTTGTCGCTGTCTTCTTTGCAGGTGCCGCTTTAACGGCTGGTTTTTTCTCGGCGGCCGGCTTTGCAGCCGGAGCTTTTTTCTCAGCGGCCGGTTTAGCGGCTGCTTTTTTTGCAGGAGCCTTTTTCTCGGCGGCCGGTTTCTCGGCTGCTTTCTTGGCTGGTGCTTTTTTCTCGGCGGCCGGTTTAGCGGCTGCTTTCTTTGCAGGGGCCTTTTTCTCGGTCGCGGGCTTTTCGGCTGCGGCCTTCTTAATTTCTTCTGCCATAATAAGCTGCCTCCTAACCTAAAATTTCTTTTACGGTCTTGCCGCGCTTTGCAGCAACCTGCTCTGCGCTTTGCAGCGAGATAAGGCCGTTAATTGTTGCGGTAACTACGTTGCAGGGGTTGTTTGTGCGCTGGCATTTTGTACGAATGTCTTTAATGCCTGCAACTTCAAGCACTGCACGTACTGCGCCGCCTGCGATAACGCCTGTACCGGCTGCTGCCGGACGTAGCAATACGCGGCCTGCGCCGAATATGCCCACTGTTTCGTGGGGAATTGTTGTGCCTCTTAGTGAAATCCTGTGCAAATTCTTTTTAGCATCTTCGATACCCTTGCGAATTGCTTCGGGAACCTCGCCGGCTTTACCAAGACCAAAGCCAACTACGCCGTTGCCGTCGCCGACAACTACAAGTGCTGAAAATTTGAATATGCGGCCGCCTTTAACGGTTTTGGATACACGGTTTATGGCAACGACCTTTTCTTGTAGGTCTAATGTAGACGCGTCAATTATTTCCATTTGTATCCTCCTTACAGCTCGAGGCCGCCCTCGCGGGCACCCTCAGCCAAAGCTTTTACACGGCCGTGATATACAAAGCCGCCACGGTCGTAGACCGCTTTCGTTATGCCCTTAGCGGCAGCCTTTTTGGCAATCGCCTTGCCAACCTTGTTGGCAGCCTCAATGTTTCCGCCGAAGCCTTCAAAATCTTTATCCATGCTGGATGCTGCTACCAGTGTTACACCGGCAACGTCATCTATCAACTGGGCATAAATATGTTTGGAGGAACGAAACACGTCAAGACGCGGATAAGCCGCTGTGCCGGAAATCTTACCGCGAACGCGGCGATGGCGGCGCAAACGTGCAATATTTTTATCGGGTTTATTAACCATTGTCTTTCACTCCTTACGTTATTTTGCGCCCTTGCCGGCCTTGCCCTCTTTGTGAGCAACATACTCGCCCACATAGCGGATACCTTTGCCCTTATAAGGCTCAGGCGGGCGTTTTTCGCGCACTTCTGCGGCGAACTGGCCAACACGCTGTTTGTCGATACCATTGATAGTGATTTTTGTAACATCGGGTACATCAATCGTGATACCGTCTATTTCAGGTACGATTACCTGGTGGGAATAGCCAAGGTTCATCACAAGGTTTGTGCCTTGCTTTGATGCACGATAGCCAACGCCCTGAATTTCAAGGTCTTTTTTGTAGCCGTTTGTAACGCCTTCAACCATATTTGCAATTAAAGTACGCGACAGGCCATGCAAGCAGCGAGCTTGCTTCTCGTCATTGGGGCGGGTCACAACTATTTCGCCATTTTCTACTGCAACATGCATTAGAGGATGGATATTGGAATTAAGTGTGCCCTTGGGGCCCTTTACGGTTACGTTGTTGCCGTCAATTGTAACGTCAACGCCTGCCGGAATGACGATGGGTTTTCTTCCTATTCTCGACATTGTCTTATAGCCCCTTTCTTACCATACAAAGGCGAGGACTTCGCCGCCGACGTTGCTAGCACGTGCGGTTTTGTCTGTCATAACGCCCTTAGATGTGGATATGATTGCGATACCAAGACCTTTTAGTACCTTTGGCATATCTTCACGGTTTGTGTAGATACGCAGGCCCGGTTTTGATACGCGGCGCAAGCCTGAAATAACAGGAGCGCCTGTTTCGGTGTATTTAAGTGTAACGCGGATAACGCCCTGCTTATCGTCTTCGATAAGCTGTACGCCCTTCACATAGCCCTCTTCTAACAGAATGTTGGCAATAGCCTTTTTCATGTTAGATGCAGGGATATCGACAGAAGGGTGTTTGGCAGTGCTGGCATTGCGGACGCGTGTAAGCAAATCCGCGATTGGATCTGTAGTTTGCATGCCACTGACCTCCTTTAATTAGTCATAATGTGTTGCGCAGCCGGTGTAATTTGAATTAAATTACCAGCTTGCCTTCCTTACGCCCGGAATTTCGCCTTTGTTGGCTAGCTCACGGAAGCATATACGGCAAACACCGTACTTGCGCAGATAGGCGTGGGGTCTGCCGCAAATTTTGCAGCGGTTATATGCACGTGAAGAAAACTTCGGTGCGCGCTGCTGGCGGATTTTCATACTAGTTTTAGCCAAATCTTATGCCCTCCCTTAATTTGCGAACGGAGCGCCCATAAGCTTTAGCAGCTCTTTGGCCTCTTCGTCGGTTTTTGCGGTAGTAACAAAAGCAATGTCCATGCCGCGAATTGCGTCTATTTTATCATAGTCGATTTCCGGGAATATCAACTGCTCTTTAACGCCGCAGCTATAGTTGCCGCGTCCGTCGAAGGAGTTACCGTTAATGCCGCGGAAGTCGCGCACACGGGGAAGAGCCACGCTGAAAAAGCGGTCTACAAACTCGTACATGCGTTCGCCGCGCAGGGTTACTTTTGCGCCGATAGGCATGCCTTCGCGCAGTTTGAAGTTAGCAACGCTCTTTTTAGCTTTGCAGATAACAGGCTTTTGGCCGGTAATCTTTGCAAGGTCTGCTACGATAGCGTCCATAATCTTCGGATTATCTCTTGCTTCGCCGCAGCCGACATTGATAACTACTTTATCAATTCTCGGCACTTGCATTACGCTCTTGTAATTGAATTTCTTCATGAGCGCGGGAGCGACATCGCTCTGGTATTTTACTTTAAATCTTGCTGCCATAGTGTCTTACTCCCTTTCTTAAAATTCTGCGTTGCATTTTTTGCAAGCGCGTACTTTTTTGCCATCTTTGATTACATGCCCAACGCGTGTGGCTTTGCCGCATTTGGGACATACCGGCATTACTTTAGACGCATATAGTGCGCCCTCAGCCTTTACTATGCCACCCTGTTCGCCTTGGCGACGGGGTTTGACATGTTTAGTTACCATGTTGCGGCCCTCAACGATGATTTTGCCCTCTTTTGGGCTAACCTGCAACACCTTGCCGGAGTTGCCACGGTCTTTACCGCTGATTACCATAACGGTATCGCCGGTTTTAACATGAAGCTTTGTCATTTTTAAAACCTCCCCTTACAGCGATTCCGGAGCAAGGCTAACGATTTTTAGGTAGCCGTTGTCGCGCAATTCGCGTGCCACCGGTCCAAAAATACGTGTGCCCCTCGGGTTTTTGTCGTCACGGATTATAACCGCGGCGTTCTCATCGAAACGGATATAAGAACCGTCCTCGCGGCGGATGGCGTCTTTGCTGCGAACTATAACAGCCTTAACTACCTCGCCTTTTTTAACGTTGCTATTTGGTGCAGCTTTCTTAATTGAAGCTACTATTACATCGCCGATACCGGCGTATCTCTTTTTTGAACCGCCCAGAACACGGATACACATTATTTCCTTTGCTCCTGTGTTGTCGGCCACTTTGAGATAGCTCTGCATCTGAACCATAGTCAGAACCCTCCTTTCAAAGTACAGGCTTATTTTGCCTTCTCTAGAATTTTGACGAGTCTCCAGCGCTTGTCTGCGCTTAAAGGACGAGTCTCCATAATTAGCACCCGATCGCCAATGCCACATTCGTTGTTTTCATCATGGGCTTTAAACTTTACGGTGCGCTTCATTATTTTCTTGTAGAGAGGGTGTTGCACGCTGTCTTTAACAGCGACAACTACGGTTTTATCCATTTTGTCGGATGTTACCGTGCCGACACGGGTTTTTCTCAAATTGCGTTCCATATCTTTATCCTCCCTCTCTTAATTTGCGTCTTTAAGCTCAATGCCGTGCAAAACTGTTTTAACACGGGCAATGTCTTTTTTAACGATGTTGATTCGGTTAGGGTTTTCGAGCTGGTTGATGGCATGCTGAAAGCGGAGATTGAAAAGCTCTTCTTTAAGCTCTGCCAGCTTCTTATTAAGCTCGGCACCGGACATATCGCGAAGCTCTGCTGCTTTCATTATTGCTCATCCTCCATTCCATCCCGTTTTACAAATTTGCATTTGATTGGGAGTTTGTGCATCGCAAGGCGCAGTGCCTCGCGTGCCGTTGTTTCGTCTACGTCTGCAAGTTCAAAAAGAACACGGCCTGGTTTTACCACGGCTACCCAGTATTCCGGGCTACCTTTACCGGAGCCCATGCGGGTTTCGGCAGGTTTTTCGGTTACAGGCTTATCCGGGAAAATCTTTATCCATACTTTACCGCCACGTTTGATATAACGTGTCATGGCGATACGGGCTGCCTCGATTTGGTTCGAGGTAATCCACGAGGGCTCTAAGGCAACAAGGCCGTAATCGCCCTGAGAAACTGTATTACCGCGCATTGCTTTGCCGGTTAAACGGCCGCGATGCACTCTGCGGTATTTTACGCGCTTAGGCAGTAACATTATTTGTTGCCTCCTTCTTGACGAGGTTGTGGCTTCGCGCCTTTCAGCACTTCGCCTTTATAAATCCAAACCTTAACACCAATTTTACCGTATGTGGTATTTGCCTCGGCAAAGCCGTAGTCAATATTGGCACGCAAGGTTTGCAGAGGAATGGTACCCTCATGGTAATGCTCGCTACGAGCGATATCAGCACCGCCAAGACGGCCGCCAACCTGTGCTTTGATGCCCTTTGCGCCAAGACGCATTGCGCGGCCCATGCAAAGTTTCATAGCACGACGGAAGGAAATACGGCGCTCTAGCTGGCCTGCTATGTTTTCGGCTACAAGCTGTGCGTTTACATCGGCGTTTTTAACTTCGATGATGTTTACGTTTACGCTTTTGCCGCCGCAGATTTTTTCAATCTGCAAACGTAGCTTTTCAATGCCTGCACCTGCACGGCCAATAACCATACCGGCTTTTGCGCAGTAGATATTTACCTTTACTTTAGGTGCGCGTGTTTCGCTGTCCACTGTGCGCTCTATTTCAATTTTAGGGATACCAGCTTCATAAAGCTGTTTTTTCAGGACTGTGCGAATTTTGTGGTCTTCCACAAGTGTATCGCCAAATTCGCGCTTGGATGTAAACCAGCGGCTGTCCCAATCCATGATAACGCCCACACGGAAACCGTGTGGATTAATTTTCTGACCCATACTGCTTTACCTCCTTACCCTTCTATTTCTTTAAGAACCACTGTGATATGGCTGGTTCTCTTTAAAATTCTGAACGCACGGCCCTGTGCGCGGGGACGCATTCTCTTTAATGTGGGGCCGGGAGTAACAAAGCACTCCGCTACATAAAGATTGTTTTTGTCCATGTTATGATTAGCATCCGCATTGGCTGCAGCAGATTTCACCAGCTTGTAAAGGAGCTCAGAGGCGGCCTTCGGGGTGTACTGCAAAATAGCCAGCGCTTTATCAAGGGGCTGATTGCGGATTAAGTCCAACACAATCGTTACCTTTCGCGGCGCGATGCGGGCGTATCTAAGATGTGCCCTTGCTTCCATTGTAATCCTCTCCTATCCTTTATTTACCGGTACTCTTTGAGCCCGAATGCCCTTTAAATGTGCGTGTGGGGGCGAACTCGCCCAATTTGTGTCCAACCATGTCTTCTGTAACATATACAGGCACATGCTTGCGTCCATCATGCACTGCAAAGGTGTGACCTACAAAATCCGGAAAAATCGTAGAGGAGCGGCTCCAGGTCTTGAGCACTCTCTTTTCGCCTGCCGCGTTCATCGCTTTTACGCGTTTTAGAAGGACAGGTTGTACGAAAGGTCCTTTTTTAATACTTCTACCCATGTTTGCTCTCCTCTCTTAATCGTTTGCACGTTTGACAATGAATTTGTCAGAGCGATTATGTTTCTTGCGAGTTTTGTAGCCCATTGTCGGCTTGCCCCACGGAGTAACCGGGCCCGGACGTCCAACAGGAGCCTTGCCCTCACCACCACCGTGTGGATGGTCGCACGGGTTCATAACAGAACCACGTACTGCCGGACGCCAGCCCATATGACGGCGACGGCCTGCTTTGCCGAGGTTTACGTTCTCATGGTCGATATTGCCTACTTGGCCGATTGTAGCCATGCAGTTTACCGGCACATTGCGCATTTCCCCTGACGGAAGACGTACAAGAGCATATTTGCCCTCTTTAGCCATAAGCTGTGCCATGTTGCCGGCAGAGCGTACAAGCTGGGCGCCTTTGCCCGGATAAAGCTCAACGTTGTGAATGATAGTACCCACGGGAATGTTGGCGAAAGGCAGGCAGTTGCCCGGCTTAATATCAGCATTCTCGCCGCTCATGATTATATCGCCTACATTTAGACCGTCCGGAGCAATGATGTAGCGTTTTTCGCCGTCTTCATACTCCAAAAGTGCAATGTGAGCCGAGCGGTTAGGATCGTACTCTAGGGTTTTTACTGTAGCCGGCATATCCAGCTTATTGCGCTTAAAGTCAATCATACGATATTTTGTACGATTGCCGCCGCCATGATGACGAACGGTGATGCGTCCGGTATTGTTACGGCCGGCTGCATGCTTCATGGTAGATAGCAAGCTTCTTTCCGGCGCAACCTTGGAAAGGCCCGAGTAATCGGTAACCGTCATTCCGCGACGGCCCGGTGTAGTCGGTTTGTATTTTTTGATAGCCATTCGGTGTTCTCCTCTTTCTTATGACATTATCGGGTTCATATACCCATATTTGGCCCCTTTCTGGGACCTTCCGTTTTAATAACCGTAAGCGGTTATTATACCATGCTCTCGAAGAAATCGATGCCCTTCGATGCTGTGGTAAGAGTGACAATGGCTTTTTTGCCTGCCGCAGTGTAACCTGCGTGCGCACCCTGGCGGCGGAAACGGCCGCGAACGGAAACAGTGTTTACTTTTTCAACTTCTACGCCGAACAGCTCTTCTGCTGCGCGGGCAATGTCGATTTTAGTGGCACTTGTAGCTACCTTGAAGGTGTATTTTTTAGCAGCTACTCCAGCCATAGATGCCTCGGTGATAACCGGAGCTAAAATGATGTCCTGAGCTGGTGTTTTCATACTGTATATACCTCCTCAAGTTTTTTAGCCGCGTTTACGCTGATGATAAACTTGCCGCCGTTCAATACATCATGTGTATTGATATTGTCTGCGGTAGTTGTTGTAACGCCCGGAATATTGCCTGCGCTTCTTACAAGCTTTGTGTCAACAGACGGGGTTACGATAAGAGCTTTGCGAGTGGCGCCTACAGCGGCCAGCATGTTTACGATTGTTTTTGTTTTGTACTCGTTCACACTAAGCTCATCTATTACGATGATATCGCCGCTCTGTGCCTTTGCGCTAAGCGCTGAAAGCACGGCTAGGCGTTTAACCTTGCGGTTTAAGCGATAGCTGTAATCGCGGGGCTTGGGCCCTAGAGCGATACCGCCATGTGTCCATTGAGGGGAACGTGTAGAGCCCTGACGAGCACGGCCTGTGCCCTTTTGTTTCCAAGGTTTACGTCCGCCGCCGGATACCTCTGCGCGTGTTTTTGTGCTTTGTGTGCCCTGGCGTTGATTAGCCAGAAAGTTTACAACAGCCATATGCATGACCTTTTCGTTCGGAGTAATTCCGAACACGGCGTCGGAAAGCTCAACTGTGGAAACCTTCTTGCCGTTCATGTCTAAAACGTCAAATTTTGCCATTTTGCTTTCCTCCTTTACGCCTTAACACTATCGGTGATGCAAACCACACTGCCGCGAGGGCCTGGGATTGCGCCTTTGATAGCTATAAGATTGTTTTCTGCGTCTACCTTTGCAACCGTTAGGTTTTGAATGGTAACGCGCTCTGCGCCCAAGTGACCGGGCAGCTTTTTGCCTTTAAATACACGAGAAGGCGAAGAACACGAGCCCATAGAGCCTGCATGGCGTGCTACAGGGCCTGTACCGTGAGTTTCGCGAAGGCGGCTGTTGTTCCAACGTTTGATGGAGCCTGCATAGCCCTTACCTTTGCTTGTTCCCACTACATCGATGCGTTCGCCAACTGCGAATACGTCTGCTTTAAGAATGTCGCCGATGTTCATGCCGTCGATGCTCACAAGGCGAAACTCGCGAAGTGTTTTCTTCGGGGCAACATCTGCTTTATCGAAATGGCCTTTTGCCGGTTTCGATACTTTTTTGCTTGATACGTCGCCGTAGCCAAGCTGTACGGCAACATAGCCGTCGCTCTCGATAGTTTTCTTTTGCACTACTGTGCAGGGGCCTGCCTCAACAACTGTTACGGGTACTACCTTGCCGTTCTCGTCGAAGATTTGTGTCATGCCCACTTTTTTGCCGATAATTCCTTTTTTCATCTTTATGCCTCCTATTAGGTTATTGGTTGATGCCGTTTGACACCAACTTGACCGCTGTGCATACGCTTTTATCGAATTTGCCAAAGCCCTTATATATAATGTAGGGATTAAAGCTTGATTTCAATATCAACGCCGGCGGGGAGCTGTAGGCTCATAAGAGCCTCAACCGTCTTGTTGGACGGCTTCAGAACGTCGATTAGACGCTTATGTGTGCGTGTTTCAAACTGCTCGCGGCTATCCTTGTATTTGTGTACAGCGCGCAAAACAGTGATGATTTCCTTATCTGTGGGTAGAGGTATCGGGCCTGAAACGCGTGCGCCTGTGCGCTTTGCTGTTTCAACGATTTTCTCAGCTGCACTGTCGATAAGTGTTGCATCATAGCTCTTTAAACGGATTCTGATTTTTTCCTTGACTGCCATTGTGTTCGCCTCCTTATATTTTTGTGCTTGTGGGGCCGGATAAATACTGAACACTGCTCCGGGTGTACCACGCTTAGGCATCAGAAAAGCCGGTGAACCGCAAAGCAGTTCCCCCGGACAAAACTTCGCAAATTTGTGGTGGACATTGGTTTAGCAAGCTAAACTTATCCCTTTGCATCAGTATTGTTGCGCCCGGTTTTAAATCGGACATACTCGGCAGAAATTCCCCGTACCGTGGTACGGCCACCTCCTGCGTCAACGCATATCTAGCCTGTAAATACACATAGGCATTCACAGTCGCCTAATAATAATACCAAAAACCCCTTACGATTGCAAGGGGTTTTCAAAATTAATTATAATAAATGTAAATTTGTATGCTTGTACAAAACATTTTTTATGCGTCATGGTTTATTGTGCAACTTTCTGTGTATTTGCCTCTATTTGTTTGATATAGGCTTGTTTTCGAGCTTTTTATATCTTGTAAAATAGTATAGCAACTTTCCTTGACATGTAGACCTTTTGAATAAAGCGCAAGCTGCTATATTGTTCCCTCACGAGGCGATTTTATGGGCGTATCAAAGGCCGATGTGCAATGGCAATGTGCATGCACATAGTTATATACTCCAAATACGGCGGCAATCACAAACATTCCCATGTAATTTAAAAGATATCTTTGCCCCGCCTCCCAAATAAGCAAGAAAAGGTAAAGGCCGAAAATGCTTAAAATCGGCACCGCGCATTTATATTTGCGCCTTTTAAGTGCTATTGCCGAGCCGATAATCACAAACGAAAGCAGCATTACATGATAGCCTTCAAAAATATGCTCTGCAATATTGTAATATTGACCGCCCGGTGTATAGCACTCTACCATAAAGGTTTGCCTAAACGGTGCGCCTGCCACAATAGAGCCTGCATTAAAGTTTCCGCTGCCAAAGCTACGTACGCCTTTTTGGTTGAGAAATTTAATATATTCAAGTGGCCCGTATTCTTGCAGCCTTGCAACCAAAACGCGCTTTGCCTCATTGCTTTTTTCTTCTTTTGTAGGTTTATCCCATATTATGTAGTTGTCGGGTGCATTGTGCGTACCGTCGCCATTCAGCCCCATCATAACCCAACTTATCATTGGCGTCGCCTTATCCGGCGCAATATTTTTATCCAATATATGCCCATAAATAAAGCTTGAAAAAACTGCGCCCCACAGCATAAAGCCCCCAAAGGCACAAGCGGCCGCCAAGCCAAGCATTTTAAAGCGTCTATTTATAAGCATATCTATAAATATTGCCACTACTACTATTACCACCGAATATTTTATCTGTATGCCAAACCCAAGTGCAATGCCAAATGCCGCAAATGTTGCAAGGCGCATCAATGTTTTTTCGCACTTAACCGCTTTTATATACAAATAAAGAGCAAGCGGTGCAAAAAGCATAGTAGTGGTGTCTGTGTAAAACACCGATATATAACAGTGCAGCGGTACGCATAGATATAAAACGCCAAGAGCCAAAAACCCCCACTGCACCCCTAAAAGCTCGCGACAGCACAGATAAACAAAAAAATATGTTGCCGCGTAGCATGCAAAATTAAGAATTGCGCCAACCACCAAAAAATTAGTAATGCCTAGCTTGTACACCACGCGGAAAACAAACTGAAGCGCCACTGTTATTGGCAAATTATTTGGAAATTTGTAAAAATAGTCAAGATAAGGATCCTCGATAATACCTGCTATAGTGTAATTGTACGCTCCTGTATATACACGCTCGAAGTCCTGCACCGGATAGGTTGCGCTCTCGTAATAAAAGAAAAGTTCCGTTACCGCTAAAGCTGCCAACGCAACGCAAAGACATAGCTTTTCTCGCTTTTGCAAAAAAAACGATGCTTTATCTGCTGCCTTGTTCAGCCCATATACCGCCGCGCCCCACAAGACCGCCAAGAGCAAAACCCAAATCGGATTATAGCTAAAATGCCTGTTTGCAAAAACCACGTTTAGCAAAAGCCAAGAAAAAGCAAGAGTAAATACAAAATAAAAGCAATAATAAAGCTTATTTGCAATTTTTTTTGCCACTTTATCCCTCCTGTTTCAAAACTATTTGTGCTTAAAAGCGGCATTTAATGATGTGCGAGCTGTTCTTCTATACCTGCCTGCGCCGTGATATATGCAGTTTCGTAAGTGTCGTACAGTACCATACCGGGTGGCAAATCGCCTGTTTTACGAATATTTTTCACTTCGGTAAAATCCACAGCCACCTTTGCCCCTGCCGTTTGCCCCGAATGTATCACAGCAAGCTGCGCCGCCTCGTTTTTGGTGCTGTTTGGAATGTCCTCGCCCTCACTCATCACCACTACGTGGCTGCCCGGCGCATTTTTTACATGAAACCATAAGTCCTTGCCGCGAGCTGTTTTTAATGTAAGCTTTTCGTTTTGCAGATTATTTCTTCCTGCCAAAATTAAAAATCCATCGCTTGAGGTGTATCGGTAAAAATCGGCAGGCTTTTGTTTTTTGTCTTTCACCTTATAATATTTTAAATATCCGCCTGCCTTTAGCTCTGTGCGTATTTCGCCAAGCTCAGCCTCGCCCTTTGCAATTTCCACCTCGTACAACACAGTTTCAAGATATTTTATCTCCGATTCGCCGTCTTTTAAAAGCTTTTCCAGCATTTTTGCGGCAGTTTGCTTTTTCTTATATTCTTTAAAATATTTTTGCGCGTTTGCACTTGGCGAAAGGCGTATTTCAAGAGGTATTTTCACCTCGGTACCGTCGTACCAATTAGTTAGCGTCACATTTGCATCGCCCTTATTAAATGCCCATAAATTCGCGTTTAACAGTTCGCCATACACTCTCAGCTTTTCGCTTGCATGGCTTTCGGCAAGCTCCTCTTTACGGGCGGCTTGCTTTCGCACTGAGCGTTCGTACATATTGCGTACGCTTTTATGCAGCTCCTTGCTTTTTTGGCGAAGACGCTCCGCCTTGTCTTTGGTGGCGTAATAATCTTCCAAAAGCAAAGAAAATTCTTCTTTATATCGCAAATTTTCTTCACCGTACTGGGTGAGGGCTGTAAAGCTAAATTCTGTAGGTCTATTGTCCTCCGACAATACCATCACAGGCACACCGCCGTTTTTATAATCTGCTTGTATATTTTCTATGGCTGATATCAATGCCTCTTTTTGTGTCACATTAAGCTCGTTCGCCTGTGTATTTCCTTCGCCCATAGCGCGATATGCCGCCTCGCGGCACACTACTGGGCCAACGCCGCCCGTTGCCTTCATACGCGCGCTTGCCACAGGTGCCACCATATCCGCTATGGCCGACAAAATACCTTTTGGCGAGCAAGATAAAAACGACACTTTATCGGGCTTTGGCGGCAAAGTATATGCAAGGCCGGGCAAAAGCTGACGCACGTCGCTGTCCTCAAAATCCACACGCTTTAATGCGTCTATAATCTTATTGTTTTCATTTATTAATACAATGTTTGAATATCTGCCCATAAGCTCTGCCGCAAGCGTGTTTTGCACGCTGTCGCCCATTTCGTTGGTACACTGAAAATCGAAAAAGGCAATGCGCTCGCTTTCTATGGTGCGCACACGCAAAAACCGTCCACCTGCAAAATGCTTTCGCAAAAGCATGCAGAAAGACGGTGGCACCATTGGGTTTTCAAAGCTTTCGTTTGTAAGGCATACTCGCGCAGAGCCGCTGCGTGCTGAAACAAAAAGCTTTATTCCGCCTGCACGAGTGCGCAAAGACAGCACTACCTCGTCCTTAGTAGGCTCGAATATTTTATCTATTTTCGCGTCCGTTAGCTTTTTTTCAAGCTCTAACGCCGTAAGCGACAGCGTAGCTGCGTCTAATGCCATGTTTTTCTCCCTTGTTAAATATATTCAAATGTGGCACGGCAGCTCTCGCTTTCGTATACCCTTGTATGGTCAAATTCAAGGCGCAGCCTTTGCGCCAATGCCGTCATCATGGGCTGTTCTGTGGCAAAATGCCCTGCCGCCAAAAGAGATATGCCCTGCTCCTTTGCGTAAATAGCGTCATGATGCCCTGCCTCGCCCGTTAAAAACGCATCTGCATTGGCATTTATAGCATCTGCGATAAATTCTTTTCCGCTGCCGCCAACCACCGCCAAAACGCGGATTTCATTGCCGGCGTCTGCAAACTTTACATGGGCGCAAAGCTTTTGTGCGCAATATTCGCTAAGCTCCTTTGCGCTATATGCCCTCGGCAAAGCCCCTATCCGTCCAAATGGCTCAAGAGACTTTACGTCGCTAAGGCAAAGCTTTGCACAGAGTGCATCGTTCACTCCGCCCTCGGCGGCATCTAAATTTGTATGCATGCACAAGGCGGATATATCATTTTGTATCAGCTTGTAAACAGGCTCGCCACAATTTATCGCCTTTAATGTGCCGAATATCACAGGGTGATGTGAAACAATTATGGCGCAATTAAGGCGGATTGCCTCATCGATAACATCGTCTGTTATATCAAGCGCCACCAAAATATCCCCTGCTCGCTTTGCATTTACAAGCAAGCCCACATTGTCCCATGGCTCGGCACTTTCAATTGGTGCAAAGCTTGATATGTAGGATAATACCTCTGTTATTTCTGCCATTTTTCGCCCTCCGTCTGCACTGCCTTTGCAAGGGCGAGAAGGGCAATCGCGTCCTTACTGCCCTGCGCTTCTTTCAAAAGCTTTTTGGCGTCCTTTGCAAAATATTCCGCCGCATATTCGCCGTGTACCTCGCCTATTTCGCATTGCAAGGCGCGCGGCACAAAGCCGTTACCGCTATATGCACAGTGCATCACGGTATACAGCCTGTTTGCCGCATATGCTATTTTCTCGTCTAAAATCGCAAAGCCTTCCCGATAGAGATATTCTCGCAAAAGGCTGTGCTTAGTGGCAGGTACAAAAACGAAACGGCAAGCCTCGTTTCTTATCCACGAGGTTTGCGATAAAATGCTGCAAATGGTTTGAGCCGAAAGCCCTGCTATAATTATTGTGTCTGCCTCATTGGGTGCAAGGCACAAAATCCCATCGCCAAGGCGACATTCCACATTTGTACAGCCATGTATTTGCACTCGCTTTTTCGCGCTTTCAAGGGGCGCATTGCGCAAATCTATAGCTATCACTTTTTTGCATTTTAAAGATAGCGCCACAGCAAGCTTTCCGTGGTCGCACCCTATGTCGGCGGCAATTGCGCCCTCGCGCACAAAAGCCGCTGCCGCCGCAAGCCTTGCGTCCAGCTGTGGCAGATAATTATTGTTGGCTGTCATTCAGTTTCTTTACCAATGCATCTGCGTCTTGCCCATGCACGTAGCACGCCTCCTCGATAGTTTCGCCACGTGACGAAGGGCAGCCAAGGCAATGCATGCCGATAGCTAAAAATAGCTCCTCGGTATTTGGATAGGCGTCTAAAACATCTCCGATAATGCTGTCTTTTGTAATATTCATATTAAAAACTCCTTATAAAATATTATAGCTTATGGCTTTATTGTACCCTAAAACAAGAGTATTTTGCAATAGCCGCGATGCCACTTGCAAGTTTTTCGCCATAAAGGTTGCTATATAACCAAGCCGCCGTTTACGCCTAAAACCTGCCCTGTGATAAACTCCGCCTCGTCGCTTGCCAAAAATGCTATTGCTGCGGCAATTTCCTGCGGCTTTCCAAGACGCATTACAGGTGTATCCTCGGCAATTGCCTTTTTGTCGTCATCTGATAAATTATTCAGCATCTCCGTATCAATTGCGCCGGGCGATACGGCATTTACAGTAATGCCGCTTGGTGCTTCTTCTTTCGCCAATGCCTTTGTAAATCCGATTAATGCTGCCTTAGACGCAGAATAATGCACCTCGCAAGATGCGCCCACCTCGCCCCACATAGACGCCACATTAATAATGCGCCCCCATTTTCGGTGCAGCATATGTGCAAGCGCACGTTGAGAAGTGAAAAACGCCCCTTTAAAATTGATATTCATCATTTTATCAAAATCGCTTTCGCTTATATCGCAAAACATCTTTTGCTGAGCAATACCCGCATTATTCACAAGAATGTCAACGCCGCCGAAGGTACTTTCCACCTTGCAAAACAGTGTATCTATAGTAGAAATGTCGGATAAATCCGCCGTAAACACAGCCGTGCTACAGCCCTCGGCGTTCAGCCTTTGCGAAAGCTCCTTTGCCCGCTTTGCGTTTTTATTGCAGCATATAGCCACATTATATCCTTTTTTCGCAAGAGCCTCGGCAGTGGCGGCGCCAATGCCCACCCCTGCGCCCGTAACCAAAGCAGTTTTATTCATTGGCATTATCCCCTTTTCGCTTATCGCGCAGTGCTGCGAAAAAGCTTTGCAGCAGCTGTGTACACTCGCTTTCAAGCACTCCGCTTTGCAGCCTTGGCTCGTGGTTAAAGGGCATGGCAAATAAATTTGCCACGCTGCCGCAGCACCCTGCCTTTACGTCCTTTGCGCCATAAATTACGCGCTTTATACGGCTGTTGATTATAGCACCGGCGCACATGGGGCACGGCTCCAGCGTCACATATAATTCGCAGTCCATCAGCCGCCAACCCCCAAGCGCCTTACAGGCGGCGTCTATCGCCAAAAGCTCTGCATGATGTGTGGCGTTTTTTTCGCACTCCCGTGTATTGTGTGCGGTGCTTATCACTTCGCCGTTTCGCACTATTACTGCGCCAATAGGCACTTCGCCCATTGCCGCCGCCTTTTGCGCTTCGTTAATCGCAAGGCGCATATAGTCTGTATCGGTCATCTGTTTTCCTCCGATAGTAAATTTATTGCAGATTATCTTTGCTTTTGCGCATGTACAATTACAATGCTATTTAAACAGCGGTATAATCGCCCTTGCCGAAAGCAAAACCATGGCGCATATAAACACAGGTGCTGTAACAAGCCGTTCAAATCGGCTTTGCCTGTTTTTCGGATCGCTAAAATGCGGCACAGGGTTTAATTGTTTATACACCTTGCCCGAAACAATCAGAGCAATTGCTATCAGTGCCGACACCGTAACCACCACTATAAGATATACCATTATTGCCTGCATTGGCGCAAAATCTGTGTTTTGCTGCGCCAATAATACAAAATACGCCACCGTATTGTTTGCGAAATGCAATATCATTCCGGGCAAAACAGAGCCTGTACACCAAGCGCAAAGCCCCAGCACTACAGACAGCGCGAATATGCCCGGCATGGCAATAATATTGGTATGTAAAAGCGTGAACAAGGTAGACGAAACCAAAATGGCAAACCACGGCCCCCAACGCGTAAGCATGCCCTGCATAAGGCCGCGCACTAAAATTTCTTCCAAAATAGCAGGTGCCACGCACATTGCGACAAAATAAATTATCCGCGCCGACAATGTGCTTGGCAGCATTGCCTCATGTGGCAGTGTATATTGAATAGTGCTTTGCGCCACTCGCATCAAAATCGTGGTAAGTACATTGCATAATAATCCAAAGCCCAAAAACACAGGCATAAACAGCCAAATGCCTTTGCCTTTTGGCATTTTCAAGGATATTACCTTAAATTTATATTCCTTTATTCCGCACCACAGCACACCGCACGCGCCAAAAAGCGAGCCTTGGGATAAAACAAGATTAATAACCCCCATCACCCATTCAGGCACTCCGATAGGGTTTTGCAGGCTTGCGCTTTTGTGGAAAAGCAGCACAGTGAGCTGTGCCGGAATTTGCAAAGCAAAATAAACGGCAAAATACGCAAGCGCAGTAAGGCCTATCAGATTAGCGGCATATTTTAACGGATCGTGCGCAGGCCTTGCCATAAAAGCATCTCCTTTTACAAACGCCCGGTACAAATAATACTATTCATACAGGGCGTTCGGATATTAAAACTCTATTTTCTTTTCGATATAAGCCTTTAACTCTGTGATGGCAATGCGCTCTTGCTGCATGGTGTCGCGGTCGCGCACGGTTACACAGCCGTCTTGCTCCGACTCAAAGTCGTATGTAATGCATATTGGTGTGCCTATTTCATCTTGACGACGATAGCGTTTGCCAATAGAGCCGCCGTCGTCGTAATCCACCATAAAGTCTTTGGCAAGTGAGGTGAATATTTTGTCTGCGCCCTCGGCAAGCTTTTTGGAAAGGGGCAGCACTGCCGCCTTGAAAGGCGCAAGGGCAGGGTGCAAACGCAGCACAATGCGTGTATCGTTTTTCTCTTTATCTACTACTTCTTCGTCGTATGCGCCGCATAGGAACGCCAAGGCAACACGGTCTGCCCCAAGGGACGGCTCTACAACATATGGCACATAATGCTCGTTTGTTTCAGGATCGAAATAATCCTGCGTTTTGCCGGAACATTCGTTGTGACGCTTTAAATCGTAATCTGTACGGTCGGCAATGCCCCATAATTCGCCCCAGCCGAAGGGGAACATATATTCAATATCGGTAGTGCCTTTAGAATAGAACGAAAGCTCTTTTGCGTCATGGTCGCGCATGCGGATATCTTCCTCTTGCATGCCAAGGCTAAGCAAAAAGTTTTTGCAGGTGGCTTTCCAATATGCAAACCAATCAAGGTCTGTGCCGGGCTTGCAGAAAAACTCACATTCCATTTGCTCAAACTCTCGCAGACGGAACAAGAAGTTGCCCGGAGTAATCTCGTTGCGAAACGCCTTGCCAACTTGGCATACGCCAAAAGGCAGCTTGCGGCGAGTAGAACGCTGAATGTTCGCAAAGTTCACAAAAATGCCCTGAGCCGTTTCCGGACGAAGATAAACCTCGTTTTTACTGTCCTCTGTTACGCCCATAAAGGTTTTAAACATAAGGTTAAATTTGCGTATATCGGTAAAATTTGCTTTGCCGCAAGAGGGGCAAAGGATATTATGCTCTTTTATGTAGTCCATCATCTCGGCGTCTGTCATGCCCTCGGCGCGCGCGCCGGAATCTTCTATCAGCTTGTCTGCACGGTGGCGCGTTTTACATTCGCGGCAATCCATAAGCGGATCGGAAAATCCGCCAACATGGCCTGTGGCAACCCAAGTTTCGGGGTTCATCAATATTGCGCTGTCAAGCCCTACATTATAAGGGCTCTCCTGTACAAATTTTTTCCACCAAGCGCGCTTAACATTATTTTTAAATTCCACTCCAAGAGGGCCATAATCCCAAGAGTTTGCAAGACCTCCGTAAATTTCACTTCCCGAAAATATAAAACCTCTGTTTTTGCAAAGAGCGATTATTTGATCCATTGTTTTTTGATTGTTTTGCATAGTTACACGCCTTTCAGTGTGATTTTAGATAGTATACGTACAATTGTAAAGCGCAAAGCCCCTTTAGTCAAGTGGTTTTCTGCTTTAGTTTAATAAAATTAAATATTAAGCCTTGACTTTTATATGCCTTTACCATTATAATAGTAAAGCTGAGTAAAACAAGCATAGCCGATAAGCAATTAATCGGCAATGCAAAATTACGGCAATATATTTTTCGGGGTGTAGCGCAGCTGGTAGCGCGCCTGGTTTGGGACCAGGATGCCGCAGGTTCGATTCCTGTCACTCCGACCACGCATTTGGCAGTTGGCAAGCAAAGCGAGCCTATCCCCGCAGGGGACGCCAAAGGAAAAGCAGTTCATTTTTGCATCGAATAGATGTAAAAATGGGCTGCTTTTGTTTTGGTGCTGCCAAAGCGGTTCGCAGCGCAGCGGAGAACAGTCCTATTAAATGCTGTTTTTAGCAGAGCGTCAATCTTTTAGCGCAAGGGTATATGTTTCGTCAATACAACACAGTCGGAGTGTTCTTATAGGATTTCAGTTTCCTTATAAGAACACTCCATTTTTATTTGTCTATTTGTTTGTTATTGCTTTATCATATAATTGGAGCTTTATCCATGCTGTGCATGCTCATCCAAGCTATTTAAACCGATGTTTCAAACAGCGTACAGGACAAAATATCGTTGAAACAATTACACAAAAGCGCATGGAACTGGCAAAAACTATTATGAAACAAGGAATTTATAAAGTGTATGAAATATCAGATAATGTAGGGATAAATTACGCCACATATTTCAGCCATGTATTCAGAAAATATACAGGCACGTCACCCAAGGATTACATTGATGTTTTTTAAAAAAATAACAATAATTTTTTAACACTAAATTGTGTTTGTCGAGTAAAAAGTGCAGCGTTTGGGCTTCAAAAAGTGCAGGCTCTTGCCAATACCATAAAACAATAAAAATAGTCATATTCACAACAAGCTTATTGCAATTTATTGCGATATTCTTGTGGGCTGCAGCCCACGGATTCTTTAAACAGTCGTGAAAAATAACGGGGATTTTCGTAGCCTACCATCTCGGAAACGGTGTAAATCATCAAGCTGGGATCGGCAAGAAATTCTTTTCCTTTTTTTATGCGCAAATTGGTTAAGTACTCCACAAAATTTACGCCAGTTTTTTTCTTGAACAGGCGGCTCAAATAAGCGGGGCAAATGTAAAACAATTCTGATAAGACGGTAAGCGTAAGATTTTCGGCAAAATGCTCTTGAATATAATTTTTTACGCGGTCTATCAATTCGGCTGCTTGGCGTGTTTCGTCCTGTTCGCGCAGAATGGCAAATAATCGCTCTAAATAATGAGAGATGTAATTCCGAATTTCCGGAATACTGTCTGCTCCAAGCACATCCATTAGCACTTCACTAAGCATAATATGTCGACAGCTTTCTGTCGGCAGCAGTGTTTGAATTGGCGCATCTAACTCCACCAGAAACTCCGTGCAAAAGTGATGTGCCAGTGCCAAGGAAAAATCGGCGCGGTTTTCAAGGGCAGAAAGCGCAGCCGAAAAATCTTCAATCAGCAGAGAACGTTTTTCAGGATCACTGAAATTTTCGATTAGCCGACGGATTGTGGTGTCTTGTGCCTCCACGGAATTAGCGAACATCTCGCGCACTTGATTGTAAAGCAAAACACCCGGTTCGCTGCGTGTTTTTTGATAGCGCAAAGCTTTGCTTGCCTGCAAAGACGCCAAGCGCAGCTGCTTATATCCAAGCACTTCTTCGGAAATCCCCACGCACAAAGGCGGCTTTTGTAGAGATAATTC
>JAVWZM010000023.1:0-28390 GCA_036661035.1 Oscillospiraceae bacterium | reverse complement strand
TTATTTTCTCTTCCTGCAACTCTGGTCCTTTTACAGGATCATTAGCCAAATTATTTAAAACCGAGCTGTTTGATGCTTCATCTATGGCTCTTTGTTTCATTACCGTATTAAGCGCTCTTGAGCTCTGCTGGAACGGATTTTTTTCGTCACGAAATCCAGATTTAACTAAATATGCATTATAACCAGCTGTACCGGTTTTACCCGCTTCACCCTCCCAATCGCCGGAGTTTTCAGCAAGTTTTTTCTTTCCCGGCTCAATAAAATTGCTAAAATCCATTTGCCCATTGCCTTTGTCAATAATTTCCGGCATAGGCTCTGCCGGCTTTGGTGCCGGCTTTGGGAGCATCGGGACGGGCGCTGGCGTCGCCGCGGCGGCGGCTTTTTTCTTTCTTCTGAAGATATTCGGAAACATCTGCACCGTGCCTGTGGGCGCAGATTGCGAAACCGCGCCCTCGCCTTGCTGCATGGCGGTGCCCTGTTGCACAGCGTGGGTAAGCTCGTGGGCAAGCACCTGATTATTGGACGCACCTGCGTCTTGTATCGCGCTTTCGCTGCCCATATAGATATCACTGCCCCTTGTAAAGGCAGCTGCATCAAGGCTTTGCGCCTTTTGGTGCGCCGCATCGTCGCTATGCACGCGCACGCCGCTAAAGTCTACACCCATACGGCTGGACATTTCGCTTTTTACGTCGGAGCTGTTTTTAAAGCGGTCTGAAATAAGCTCTGCTTCGCGCTCGGCGCTATCGTAACTAAAAGCAGTGTTTTTACGAATTGCGCTATCTTCTTGTTGTTTGCTTATTTTTGCAGTTTCCATATCTTTACTCCATTCTAAATATTTTGCCATTCTACCCTATTGTAATATACCCACCAAGGGTTATGCCTGCCGCATTTGCTTGCTCGGGCATGGACAGAAAGCTGTTTACGTCCAGATAGCAATGCGTATCGATGTGGCTGCATTTGGCAAGCAATACAAGGCGATGCGTACTGCCTATTATGCTGTATTCGTCTATTAAGCGTTCAAGCTCATCTTTTGCAACGGGCAAAAGCCCGTCTGCCTTTGTAAGGTTTAATATAACGCAAAATTGGTTTGCGTCGCTGCCGTAAAGCTTCTCGTACAGCTTGCGGCGAGGCGCAGGAGCCTCTAGCTTGCTCCATGAAAAATATTCTACAATGCGCGGCTTTGTTTTGCACACTAGCTCTATCACGGCTGAAAGCGCGTCGGGTGTGCCTTTTTTGCCTTGGTATAAATCTATTCCTTCTATTAAACGGCGAAGCTGTTCGTCGTTAAAAAGCCCTGTTTTGTTTTCTATACCAAGCCAAGACGCAAGCTCTGCCACCTGCTTTGGCGGCGCGCTTTGATAATCCAGCATTTGCGGTATATGGTCAACCTCTTCCTCGATATCTAAAAGCATGGACTGAAACACCGAGATGTATCTGTCGAAAAAGTCGTTGTCTTGATAAATCTCGGGGAAATATCGCACAAAGCTTTCTCGGGGAAACTCTAGGCGCATACCGCCTATATATCGCGTGGCTACTTCTACGGGGGTAATGCACACAAGCACCCACACATATCGCCCTTGCAATGAATGTAAAAGCAAATCCTCTGTGTTTACAGCGCGCACATGGTGCATATTGCACATTACCTCGCGCTTATCCTCAAGGCTGTTTTCGGGGCTTTGGAAATAGCTTTCGTAGTCGTCGCCGCTAAAGCCATTATCTAGGCTGTCGCTTGCCGCCACGATTACCTCCAGCTTTGCGCCGTCAAACGCGCCTTCTAGCTTTAGGCGGTTATAGGTCATGTCCTCGTCTTGTGTGTCAAACATGTTTGTGATACATGCGGCAGGGCGCAAAGCGTCTACCATAACGAGCTTTAGCGATGCATCAAGCTCCATGTTGTAAAGCCAAGCTTTTTGCAGCGCGCGCTTGTAAAAGTTTACATACTTTTGCTTTTGCTTCATTGCTTACGCGCTCCTTTATATAAATTCTATTCCTGTTTCCAGCAGATAGCTTAGGCTGTCGGGATATAAGGCTATATCCCCATGCTCGTTTTTCGTGCCGCCCTTGCCGATATATTCAAGAGAAAGCTGCAAAACCGCTTTGACGCAGGGCAGCATCTCTAGGGCGGAAAACAACGTGCCATAATCTGTGCCGCGGCCAAACTCGCCTGTTTTTACAGTGCCTATCAGCTCTTCTATTTTCGCCTTAACCGCCGCCTTATTTTGCTCGCTGTTTTCCGTTAAGGCAATGCGGCCAAACACGCTGATGCCCACGTACTGCGCGCTGACTATATTTATCTCTGTGGTTAATAAGCGTGCCGGCTCTAAATATTCCCTAATGCGCTTGCGATACACCTCGCTTAGTTGCGCCCTTGGCTTTGCCGTGTGGGGCTTTACCGCCACCACTACTGTGCCCGGCTGATACGGCGTGCCGTATGCCGCGCAATATTTCCGCATGGGCACTACCGCCACGCTATCTATCTGCAAGCCCGGTGTCTTTAGCACAAGCTCGCATATATCCTGCTCGGTTACAGTTCTTGTAGCCGCCTTTAGCTTTTGCTCAATAAGGGGCATAAGCTCATCGGAGCTTTGCCTTTTTATGCCGCCTGTGGCATTGGCAATATTATATACCTTGATGTTCTCTTGCTTTGGAAAGGCTACGGTGTTTAGCCGACCGCGCAAAGCATTACCCTCGCTAAGGGCAGAGGTTTTAACCGTAACGGCTATTACTCTTTGCCCTTGCTGTGGCTGTATGCCGTGCAGCCCGTCGCCAAAGCGCACCATGTGGTTTTTCGCGTCGAAGGTAAACATTTGGCTGTCCCAGCCTGCCCCCGACAAATCGTCGCATTTATCCCAAAGGGTGATATGATTTTCACCCTCTTTATCCGTTTGCACCAGTGCAAGACGCAGAACGAGGACATTATCGGCAGAAAATGGCAACTCCTGCCCTGCACAGCCGTCTGTAGTGCCAAGGTCTATTTCGTCTGCCATGCCGCCTGAGGTTATTATTACCAAGATTTTCGCGCCTTGCTTTGGCTCTGTGCCATGCTTTTTTTTATTAAAGGATATTTTCCTTAAAAAAGGCTCTGCGCCTATTTCTATTTTGCAATGCTCATCATAAGCGATGTATTCGTTTTCGTCTTTTACCGCCACTGTAATAATATCGTCCTCGGCAATTACCCTGTCTATTGTAACGGCTCCTGTGCCGTCGTAGGTTAATTCCATTGCCTCGGAATATGTTTTAATCTGCAAGGCGTCGGCGCAGTTTAAAACTACTCTGCCCATGCGCGGCGGCGCGTCATATTCCCCTTGCACTATATGGGCTTTAAGATAATGGGCAGATTTAATTTGCTCTGCCGTATAAGGCGCAGTCGCGCTTTTGAGGGTAAGGCAAAGATATCCGCTGCGCAGCAAGGCGCAGGTTTCGTCAAAAGCAATTTCTGCTTTTTGCCACGCGTTGCCGTCAAAATATTCCCATTCAAGCTTCGTCATGCTGAAATCGTCGTTAAACGGGTTTCTTTTGCCCTCGTCTACCTCTATAAATAGGCGCAATGTTTCGGGCAATTGGCACGCAAAGCCAAGCAAAAGCTCGTCGGTATTGCCGCCTTTAAACACAGCGGCGGTTTCGCCGTCTTGCCCTGCAAAGGCTGTTAAATCCAGCCGATTATCGGCATTGCCCGTATATAGAGAAACAAGGCGATTGCCTGTGCCATTACAAGTGGCGGTAACCTCAAAGGGAATATCCCCTGCCAAAAGGCGTGTGCCGCGATAAAGGGCAAAGCCCTCGCCGTCGGGCGCATCTACGGCTACGCGGCAATGCGCCGCAGCTGCCGCAGGCTCTATGCCAAGAAGCTTTAGATATTTAAGCCTATGCTGCTCGCCTGTGGCGTTGATGTAATAATTCAGCCCGTCGCAAAGCCACGCGAAAACCTGTAGCGTTGTAATGCCCGGATCGTGGTCGTTAAGGTCTGTCCATTCGTCTGTAAGGGTTGGTATCATCGCGCGTGCGCGTTCCATCAACGCCCTGTAATCTAGATTATCAAGCTGTGGTACATTGAGCATCATAGCACCTCCCATACTAATATGATTATCCCATCTGTTTCTCCGTGGGCTTTATGTAAATGGTATGCTTGCCGTTTACCGCCATTGCAAATGGGTTTTGAATATGGGCGTACAGCTCGTCGTCCACCGCATATTCCCTGCCGTGAGTTTGCGCCGACATGGCAATGCGCGTGATTGCAACGCCCGGGCGTTTCATTTTAAGATATGCAAGCAGCTGTTTTACATTGGGCAGCACGCCTATTTCCCAGCCGTCGCCGTCAAAGCCGCCTACCAGTGGATCTATAAAGGTTTGCACGTCCTGCAAAATTTGCTGCTGCAAATCGTATGCGCCGTCCAGTGTTTTGGTTTCCAGCCAAATAAGCGCTTTAAATCGCACAAAATACGGCTGAGAAAGCACCAAGGTTTTTCCCAGAGGCACAATGCTGCCTGTTTCGGTTAGCTTTTGACGAATGGTATCTTTTACCGAAGAAAAGATATGGCTGCCCTTGTCGTATTCATCTATTAAAAGCGCCACGGTTATTGCGTCGCTGTCTTTTTCGCCAAGGCGGTTTACTCCGCTTAAGCATTTAATGCGATGCACTCCGTAAGATACCTGTGCGATTATGTCGAAATAATCTTGCCCTGTAACGGCGCGTGTGCGCGTGCGCAGCATATTGGAAATAATGCCTGCACTGGTTTTTTCGTTGTAGCCGTCGTAGCCGCCGTATGCCGCCATGGGGTTTGTAACCTGTGCGATGTATTGCACCGATTCCGCCATGCCGGTAATGGTATCTGCCGCCACATTTGCGCCTGCGCCCTGATAGCTTTGATATTCTACCTTTACCGAGGCTTTGCCCTGCTTTAGCGGATATGCCGCAAAGGCATATTTGCCAAACTCTATTGTGCCAAGGGCGGTGTCTATGTCGCAAAAGCGTTCGCCCATGCCAAAGCCAATGCGCTTGTGCCACAAAACCCAGTTTTCTTCGTTTTCGTCATTTCCGTCATCTTCGTTTACAAACACGCGCACGGAGATTAAATTTTGCTCTCTTAGCTTAATATTAAAAGCAGCGTTTTCCTCTGTGATATAAAATATCTCGCTTTGGCTGCGCAGATTTTCCACACGCGCCATATTTGTGATTATTTTACGTATAATGGGCAAGGAGCGGTTTTCCGACGCTTTAAGCCGCAGCCTTATCCACCAATAGTCGTGGTTAAACAGATTTTTGCACACTGCATCGTCGTCTATAGGAAACAGCATTGTGCCGGAATACAGCATGCCGCCTGTATTATCCACAGCGGTTATCTCCTCAAAGCCGCGCTCTGTAAGATATTCGCTGCTATAAAAAAGCTGAGTGTCCTCGTCGTTTTCAATTTCAAAATAAAGGGACATAGGCATGCCGCTTGGGCATTTATCAAAGCCCAAATACATTGCACGCTCTTTCCCCTCAAGGGAATAATACGCCTCTATCTCTCGCTTATTCGCAAGGGCGGCAGTAATGTCTTTCACTTCAAAATTGTTATGCGTACAGGCATAATCAGGCAATAAATGCATACTTTCGTAGCTATAAGAAAAATGCAAATTTCGCACACGGGGGCAGTACTGGTTGCAGGGTATGCGATAGAGATTGTCTGCCCGCATAAGGCGCATGCGCAAGCGGCCTTCGTTTTCTGCCGCAGGTGCTAAGTCCATGGGGCATGTAAAGCTAAGGCATACCTCGCCCTCAACTGAGCCGTTCATTAAAAGGGCGGCATTTTCGTCGGGCAATAGGCGTTTCCAGCCGTTATTGCTTTTATACTCGATTAAAATATAATCCGCGTGGATTTCCGCTGTTTCCATGCGCAAAGCCGCTTTGGGCTTTTTCATTACTACTTTATAATCAGGCTCGTCTACCGTCTGCGGCAGCTGCTGCTCCATTACCTCAAAGCCAAGCTCAAAGGACATTTTAATCTCTGCGCCGCGCCTTGCCAGCACCACACGGTTTTCTATAGCACATTCCGCATATATTTCCATGGGCTTTCCGAAAGGCAAAAACTGCCCCACGTTTTGGGACACGCCGGCGCAAAGCACCTCGTCTGACGGCAAATTATCTTCGGCAAACACAAGCTCGCAAGAGGATATGCGCAGCTCTACAGCCGTGCTTGCCCTAAGGGAAAGCACATATTGCTCTTTGCCGTTTTGCTCTACACGCTGTGGTGTGTAATTGGCAAGGGTAAGCCAGATTAAGTCGCCCTTTCGCTCTATTTTGTCGAATACGCGCTCGCCTAGCGGCTCTAATATGGAATAGGTTATATTTGCGCTGAGCATTAAATTCAGTGTGCTGTCAAGCTCGTCTTTATTAAGCACGCTAATGCGCAGGCCTATCGAAAGCTCGTTTAATTCGTCAAACGCGTTATCGTAGGCAAAAAGCATTACATGCTGTGCCTCGTTTTGCTCCGCAATGCCAAAGGCAGGGAAAGAATAGTTTGAAGACGAATCTGCACTAATGTTTAGTAAACAGGAAATATTGTCGTTTTCGCCGTCTGTGGTATATACGGTTACGGGCATGGCTTGGGTTGCCGTGATGCCATAGGTGGTTTCAAAGGTAAGCTGTTCGCCTGTTTTTTCGTCTTCGGCAATCAGCCTTGTGCCCTTTGGCACGGCAACAGGCTCGTCCACGCTTGCCACCTGCGTAAAGCGCACATAGCTTTTGGCGGATTCAATCGGCTCGTCTTTTAAACTGTCGAACAAATTAAGGTATTGTATTTTATGTTTATGCAGCACCTCGGAAAGCCTTGTTCTGCTCTCCTTTAGCATATCGTCTATCAATATTGCGGTAACGGAGCCAACGTCGGGATTTTCCCGTGAAAATCTCCATTCCGGCACATATGTTTTCGCCAGCGATAAAAGCTGCTCTTTTTCTTGCCCTGATTGATTTGTCATTTAGCCTCTTGCCTCCTTTGCCGAGATTATTGCTCTCCGATTCCCTCGTATAAATAGTAGGGAAACACCAGATTGTTGGGGTTGTTTGTGTCGCGCACGGTATATTTTATATCGAAAACAAGCTTGCCCTCGTTTACATCGTCGTAATCTAAATCCACATCAATATCTATAATGCGCGGCTCCCACTCAATAAGGGCGTCTATTACCTCGGAGCGTATCATGGTTGCCGCCTCTGCATCGGGAAGCTCAAAAACATAATCGTTGATATTACAGCCGAAATTCGGCAGCATCATGCGCTCGTTTTTATGGGTTGTAATAATGATATAAATTGATTGCTTAATATCCTCATCGGCACTAACTGTTTTAAAGCGTCCTGTTGCTGCGTCTACAATGGGCGGAAACGAAAAGCCGCGCCCTAAAAAATCTCTTGCATTTGCCATTTTCAGTGCCTCCCTTGTTGTTAATTGATTTTCACCATTCCGCCCTTGATTTGCGTCATTGTCCCGCCGCTTACCTCGGCTGTTTGCTTGCCCTCGGCTTTCAGCATGCCGCCGCTGATATTCACCTGCTGATTTGCGGATATGCCAACTGTTTGGTTCGCCTTTAAGTCTATCTTGTCACATTCTATGGTTACTCCGCCGCCATTACCGTCTAGGGTTATCTTGCATTTGCCTGCCTGCAAAACCATTTTTTGCTTTGCGGTAACGGACATTTCGCCGTTTTTAGTGTCTATTTTAATAAGATTATCGCCGTTCTTATCCGAAACAGTTATAATCTCTTTTTCGTCTGCAAGGGAAACAAGCATGCCCTTGGGCGTGGTTAATGTAAACGCCTCTTTGTCTTTTTCGTCCGACAAAAGTATGTCGATGCCTGCTTTGGTTTTAAAATGCCTTGTTGTGTTTTTATCTACAAAGCTGTCTTTTACAAACTGAGCATTGGCAGGGAACATGCTGCCCAGCACAAATGGCCGTTTCATTCCTGCCCCGATAAAGCCCACAAGTACAATGTCTTTAACCTCAGGCACAATATATCCGCCGTATTTATCGCTTGCATAGCTTTGCAAAATAGGCAGCCATTCGCTGATGTTTTCTTTATCTTGCCAACCTGTATATTGCACCTTTACCATGCCGGGGAAATCTTTATTGCCATTATCGGTAACTGTGCCAAGCACAAAATTGCCCACATTATCAAACGCTTTGCCCACGTTTTTACCATTGGAAGAAAGCAAATCTGTAATAGAACTCATAAGCTGTCAACCCTCGCTTCCAATGACGTTTCAAACCCATTTTGCCCATAGCTATGATGCACATTTGTAACATAATAGCTTCTGTCGGCGGCGGTGCAAAGCCCTTTTATTTTAATTTGCCGTCCCGGCACAATTTCCGGTAAGCCAATGCACTGTGCCTCCAGTACCCCAAAGCTGGATTTTATCCCGTCCATAATTGCGCGGGCGCGCATCTCCGCAAGGGAGGTTGTGGTAACGGACGGATCAAAATATTGACGCTCTGTGCCTTTAATCATTTTTTTCGCCGTAGCTTTAACGCTTTGCTTTGCAAGGTTTAAGCTATTGCTTGCAATCCATTTGTCGTTTTTAGGATCTATGCCTATCACATGCACCTTTTCAACAAGCTCTTGCCCCTGCATGCGAAAGTTTGCAGACAATAGCCCCTCGCCCGGCGAAAGCTGCATAATGGGCATTGCCGCCGCAGGGCTTTTGCGAAAATAAGCCTTGCCGTTGAATATAAAAAATTCGCAGCCGTAAAACTGCCCATGGCGCACAATAAAGTCGTAATCGCTTTCCATTTTCTGGTCCAGCTGCTGCTGTGCATCGTTTGGCACTTTTACGGATTTACCGCTTAAATAATCGTTTACAGGCTTATCCTTTAAGATATCGCTTATAATGTCCTGCACCTTTTTGTCGCATAACAGCCTCATTCTTTGGGTTTTCATCAAAAGGCATTTTGCGTCCATGCATTCCACATGTATAATAGGCGTATCTTCTGTATTAAACTGATATTCCACCTGTACAATAAGCCCCGAAAACACCTTTTCTGTTTTAATATATCCAAGCTCTATTTCTACCTTTGCGCCAAGCTGCAATGCCTTTTCACTGCCACCGGCTTTAAAATCCGTTTGGTTAGGCTCGTATTCTCCGGTAAGGTCAAAGCTACATCCGCTTGCGGGATATTCACATGTTAAATCTACGGTGAGGTTTGTGATGCGCACATCTTTTTGCCCCAATATTTCCGTGCCGTCTACTTTGATTTTTACAGTGGTCGCCGCAAAATCGTTGTATTTCGCTTTAAGCAGCTTATAGCTTGTGCTTTGCGTCATCAAATCCATAAAATCACCGTCCAATCCATGCCTATCAATATGTAATATTCATCAAGCTCTAAAGTACCTACATTATATGTATGGGCGTGGCTCTGCTATCCGCCCGAAAACCTCTAAAGCACTTAAATTAACGCTTGACTAGTATGCGCCACTGCTACTTAATAGACGGCACCTTTAGTGCTGTAATGCCGTCTAAGCTGCGTGGGTTTAAAATGTCGTTTGCCTTTGCAATGGGTTTCCACATGGCAGGGTTATCGTATTCCTGCTGTGCCAGCATCCAAAGCTGGTCGCCCTGTGTTAATGTGCGCTCCTTTGTGCGGTTGGGGGAGGCAAATGGCAGCATCTTTTTTGTTTGCAGTATTTTAGCCTCTTCGCCTTGTATGGTTAAATCCAGCTTTGCGCGTATGGGCTTGCCGCTTTTTTCAAACATTGTATAGGATATGGTCGATTGTTTTACAAGGCCCATAAAATCCAGCTTACCCCAAACAAAGCGCACTTGCAGCGGCACATGCTCGCTGTCGTTATATTTAAGCAAGGTGGCTATATCGCCTGCGCTTTCGGCTTGGTCTTTTTTACGTAAAAGTGCCAATGCCGTGCCTGCAACGCCCGTAAGCCCGTATTTATCTTGAATGGTATCAAAATAAAGGGTAATGGATAAATTTGCAAGCTCTCCGCATACCGCTTGTGAATTTACAAGGTCTTGATCCTTGCCAAGAGCATGTTTTTTACTGGTGTGCAAGGAGCGCGAGATTGAGTATTCAGACGGGTTGAACTGCACGGGAATGGACTTGACGTTTTCTCCCTTTTTGGTTAAATAAAGCTTGGCTTTAACAAGCCTATCAGATGTTAGCATATTCGCAAGGCCCATGCTTTACCACATTCCTCTCCTCATTTTTTCGCTGCGCAATCGGCTTTCTATGGCATGATACACTTTATCTGTAATGCGCATTACCTCTGCCTCTTGCAGCTCCATGGTTGTATCTGCGCTTTTAACGCTTTGTATGGCTTGGCTATTATTTATTTCTATATTTTGCTTTTGAATATCAGTTGTTGTTTTGTATGTTTCCGCCGCTTTTTTATGCACGGTGGGTATGTCCATGGCATCGTCCTGTGGGGTATTTTCTTTTGGTGCATTGCTTTTTTCTTTTGGAAATACCCGCGCTACAGGTGCCTCGCTGCGGCTGTAAACCTTGGATAAATCCTGTGGCAAATTGCTTTTAGCCCGTGGCTCGCCGTAGATAGGCGATAGGCTGTATTCAAGGGGCAAAGCCTGCTGTGCATTTGCCTGTGCATTTGCCTGTGCTTCACCCTGAGCCTTTCCTGTTTGACGCCTTGCTAGGGCTTTGTGCTGCATAAATGGCACTTCGCTTTGGCGAGCCATTGCTGCGTTTTGCATAAAACTTTCGCCGCGATACGGCAAATAGCGTGATATGGGCATTGCATTATTTGCAAAGATACCCATTTGGGTTTTAGGTGCCATTGTGGCGGCTGAGGTAGGTTCTTGCATATTTGCCATGGGATATATTAGCTGTGATGCCGCTGTGTTTGCGGTGGTAAATGGCTCGCTTTGCTTTGCATTTTGCACAATCGGCAAAGCGGATTTATCCGTTTTTTCCAATATCTGCTTTTGGGCTTTATTATGTAAAACCTCGGCAGAGGTAAAAATCTGACTTGCTAAGGCTTCATTTTGTGCCATGGTATTATTTGGGGCTATATTGTTGTTTTGAGCCATGCTCTTGTTTTGGGCTATGCTGTTGCTTTGAGCCATGCTCTTGTTTTGGGCTATATTGCTGTTTTGAGCCATGCTCTTGTTTTGGGCTATATTGCTGTTTTGAGCCATGCTCTTGTTTTGGGCTATGTTGTTACTTTGAGCCACGCTCTTGTTTTGGGCTATGTTGCTGTTTTGAGCCATGCTTTTGTTTTGGGCTATGTTGCTGTTTTGAGCCATGCTTTTGTTTTGGGCTGTATTGCTGCTTTGAGCCACGCTCTTGTTTTGCATGGTTTGTGCCTGTGGTGGAGTTTGCTCCTTGCGCATTTCCATGCTTTGCGGTTTTGGTAATCCGGGCTTTTGCGCCGTATTACGCAAAAAATCGGCATATGTAAACAGCTTGTTAATTAAAGCCGTGTTGCGTGCTGTACTATTTTGGTTTATTGGGTTTTGGTTTTGCGCGGTTATTGTTTGCGATAGCTTTTGCAAGGTCTGCGTCTGCGGCAAATTTTGCAAAAGCTGCGTCTGCGGCAAGTTTTGCAAAGGCTGCGTCTGCGGCAAGTTCTGCAAAGGCTGCGTCAGTGGCAAATTTTGCAAAGGCTGCGTCTGCGGCAAGTTTTGCAAAGGCTGCGTCAGTGGCAAGTTTTGCAAGGGCTGCGTCTGTGGCATGTTTTGCAAGAGTTGCGTCTGTGGCAAGTTTTGCAAGAGTTGCGTCTGTGGATTTATTTGTTCCTTGCGCATTACAGGCTTTTGCAAGTTTGTTTCGTCCTGTGTTTCCGCCGCGTTTGTGATGGATTGTGCCGGCTTAACACTTTTATTTTCACTTTGGCTTTTCGCCAAAATATTATCTGTTTGCGCCGTAATGCCCAATGTTTTATTTATAATGCCTAAAGCTTTTTCCGCCTTTTGCATTGTTGTTTCAAAGTTTTCTATTGCCTTTTTTGCCTCGCTTGCCCTTTTGTAATAAATTCTTTTATTTGCCGCTTTTTCCTCATTGATTAGCGGGATAAGCGGCAGCTCCTGCACTTGAGCCTCAGCTTTCGGCGTCAAGCTATTATCTTTTACATTATGGTGCTGTAGCGTGGGCATGTTTGGCAACGTGTTTGCATAGTTTAGCTGCTCTTTTGCCGCTGTTTCTTTTTGTTTGCTGTTTAAGCTGCGCTCTTGCGGCTGCATTTCGCGGCTTGCCTTTGATATATTTGCGCTTAGGTCCGGCGCGTTTAAATATTCCAAATTTGCACTGCCCGTCACATTATTAACAAGCTGCGCCATGGTGCTTTGCAGTACCGTTTTGGACAAGGTCTGCATATTGTTTGTGTCGCCTTTGTACATTTGCTTGTATAGGCTGTTTTGCGCGCTTGTGGCTATTTGTGTTGCCTTATTGTCCAGCGTAACCACGCGCTCTTTTTGCAATGTGGCAAGCACTATAGTATGCGCCGTCATTGCCGCGGCGCGCCTGTCTTCGCCGTTTATTTGCTGCACAGCTCGCTGTATCATATTGTTTAAAAACTGCAAGCTTACATTTACACTGATAAGGGTATTTTGCACAATGCAATTGTTGATATGCTGTATGCTTTGCTGGTTAAACACGGTGCCGCCGGCTTGCTCCTGCATGGGCTGTTGTAAAAAAACGATATCCGCATCGGGGGCGGCTATGGATAAAAAGGCAGTGTAGCGCGCAATAATCTGCTGTGCTAAATTTGTGTTTGTGGTAATTTGCACTTAAACGCGCTCCTTTCCCCCGCCGTAGAATTGCTTTGCGTATATTAAATGAACATATCGGGAATACCCGGTAGACCAATGGTTTCCATTTTTTCGTATGAAAGCTCGAAACGCTGAATTACGGCGTTGCCGTTCATAGAATCAAGCCCGTCATAAGTAATCTTTTTCACGCGTGCGCCGCTTACCATAAAGCATCTGCCGATAAACCCGTCGCGGTTATGCAAGGTAATGGTAACGTCGCCGGGTATATGCTGGCCAATATCCAGTAAACGGTTTTTTATAGTGCCTGCAAGGGTGCTAAGCACCACGCCGCGCTCCATTATTAACGTATGCTCGGCTTGTACAGGCGACTCTAGGCAGTGGACATAATCGTTCACTCCGCCCTCTTGCAAGGGGGTAATGCCAACCTCTTCTTCGAGATTGGTAATTTTGGTAAAGCCAAAGCACGCTATGGTGATATATACCTTAAACTTATATCCCGGCAAGGGCTCCGGATTGCGGTTTAAAAACAAATGCGCAATTTTGTTTCCTTTACCCATATTCACACCTCAAATATATTTTTAGGCGTGTTGTTAAGCTCCTTGTGAATTGCTGATATTTCGGAGCAGAATTTTCGCCTTGTTTGGTGGTCAAGCGTCATAACGGTTTCGTAATCCCAATGATAATAATAAGAAATAAACGACATTTCTTTATACAATTCACGCTCCGGGTAAACCGCTATTCCGCTGACGTAAAATTTATATGCTGATTAAACTGATGCCCACATTCGGGACATACGCAAGTATTTTCCATTGGCTCTACGGCGTTAATCTGCTGATACATGCCCTGCAAAAACGCAAGGTCTGCCGAAAAAAACTTTTCCACAATGCGCGGATCCATCTTTGGCACAGAGCCAAGGGACACTATTACTCGCGATAATAAAATAATGGTAAGATATCCCGGGTTTTGCACCACACGGGGATCTCGCAGCGGCAATATTTCGTCTGCGGCAGTGGCAAGGCGCATTACACCATGCTTATGCAAGGTACCTGTGGCATCTACATATCCGTGGGGAAGGTCAAATTCAAATTCCGTTGCAAAATCTTCCATACAAAATCCTCCAAATTAATTGCGCGAAAGGCAAATGCCTTTATTCAGCCTTGCCTTTCGCGCGGCATGATTTTTTACAATTTACTGGTTACGGCGCATTTCTTCAAATGCAAGCTCTACGCTTTCAAAAGCGATTTCGCTGGAGGTTGCGTTAAAATCCGGTGCTGTGTATTTGCAGGGCCATGCGTTTACTAAGGTCCAGCTTGCAATGTCGTTGTGGGCGTCGTCTTGCAAATAAATGCTGATATCCTCAACGCGATCCTCGGCGGTTGCCTTGGTGCCGTTGGATATGCCCGAAACCCACTCGTAGAACGACATGTTTTCGCACATGCCCCATTTTAATGTGACATTACCATATTTTGTCATGCCCGGCATTTTGCGCGGAGAGTTGATAGGCTCTGTGCCCTCGCGATACTCGATAACATCTACTGATGCGTCAAATCCGCTTACTTCCGAGAATGCGGCAACGTCGATGCTGTCTATTTCAAGACGGTAATTATATTTTTTGAATGGATAGGCGTTAATAGCCATTTTTTCTGCCTGCCTTTCGATGATTATTTTTGTTAATACCGATTACGGTAGCGGCGGTTTTATGCGCCGCGCCCTATAATCGCGGTAAATGTTCGGACTTATACCGTTCCATTTAAAAGCATAAGCTGCTTTTATAGCGGATAGCGCGGTACTATATTACTCTTTCATGTTCTGGGTAATGCGGAACACTACAAACTCTGCCGGACGGCTAGGCGCAACGCCGATAACACAGATTAAACGGCCGTTGAGTATATCCGATTGCGTCATGGTGTCGTGGCCGATATTTACATAAAAAGCCTCGTCCTCTGTGGAGCCTACAAGGGCGCCTGCACGGTACATATCGCGCAAGAAGGAAACTATAGTGCGCTGTACGCGTAGCCACAGCACCTCGTCGTTTGGCTCGAATACCGCCCAGTTTGTCTGGGATTTAATCGTTTCTTCAAGATAGATAAACAAGCGACGAACGTTGACGTATTTCCAAAGGCTGTTTGATGAGCAAGTGCGGCCGCCCCATACGCGGATACCTTGGCCGGGAAGTGCGCGGATAAGGTTTACGCCTGCGGGGTTAAGCAAATCTTGCTCGCCTTTATTGTATAGGCACGATAGCCCAAGAGCATTGTTGCACACTTCGTTTGCAGGGGCTTTATGTACACCGCGGTTAATATCGCTGCGCGCATAAATGCCGCAAATTGCGCCTGATGGTGGGATATAGGAAGGCTTTTTAGCCGCCATATCGTACACTTGAATCCATGGATGATACATTGCCGCATAGTCGGAATCCACTATGCCGCGGTGAACAAGCAAATCCTGTGGCTTTACAAGCTCAAAGGGCATGTCCAGCACTGCAAAGCGCGAGGCAAGGTTTTGGCAATGGGCAACAAGGGCAAGCTGTACTGCCGCCGAGGTAACGCCCGGAATTGCCATAATGGAAACATTGCCTACTTCTTCAAATGCTGCAAGGCCTGTGCGTCTGCCCGGGGCATCTCCGCCGCCGATATATAGCGAATCGTCTGCAGCCTTAGTGTTGCCGTCTGTACCGCCTGCCAAGGCAAAGCTTGCCTTTTCGGCAGCTGCATCACCTGCAATAGCCAGCATAGGAGGGCAAATGTCTTCAATGGGGTTTACATTAAGGGATATTAATTCCGATTTTGCAAGGCGGTTTGCAATGTAATCCGCGCTTTGAATATTAAGAGATACATTCTCATAGTTTTCGGCGTCGTCGCCGTAAATTACGCTGATGTTTACTTCGCATGTTGCAATAACCTTTTTCGGGATAAGGCCTTTGTCTACGATATCCTGTTCCGGCTCTTGCTCAAAGCAAATTTGGCTGCCCTGTACCTTTGTAACGCGTGTATGTCCCACAAGCTTGCCACCTTGCAAAAGTGCTACTACGTCACCTGCTTGGAAACCTGCCGCGTTTTTAACGGTGTGGATTTTGGTGGCGCTTACAGCGTCGTCTGTTGTTTCAAGTACTTGGGTTTTAGCCTTTGATGCGGCTGTTACCACTACGCGCACATCATTGCCCCATTTGCCCGGGTTTTTCGCCGTAACAACGATAGAGCTCATAACGCTCTGTGCCGCTTTGGCATCTTCGGGAGCAACGCGCATGATGTAGCAGCGTGCGCCGCCGTTAGCAAAGAACTGTTCTACTGCGTATGGCAAGAAACGGTTTTTGCCATATGCTGCCTCGGATAGATAGCCGCCAAACTTGCGGCTGTATTCGGAAAAGCTTGTTAAGAATTCGGGTGTGCCGACAACGGCACCTTTTTCCGCCATGCCAATGAAGCCTGCTGTGCTTGTGCCTACACCCTCCATTGCTCGCATACCGGACTCAAATTCCTCTACATACACGCCGGGAGACAAATATTCTGCCATTTTTCTGTTGGGCCTGAGTGAAATTCTCAAGCCACTCCTCCTTTACTACGATTGGTTTTCACAAGCGCAAATCGGCTTTTGCCAAAATAACGCTAGTTTCCTACTTGGGTACCTGTTTGTCCTGCGCTGATAACTTGAATTACGCCACCATACATGCACATCAGCGTGCATGTATCGTTTAGTGCCGGCATGTTTCCTATAAGCACTGTGGACGAACCGGGCATCCACGGAGTGCTGATTACGGGAACACACGCACTCGGAGTTAATACGCCGAGGGCAGATGCTGTTGCTGCGGCCACTGCGGGGTTTGAAAGCGTTTGGCACATGCCAAAGGGCGGAATATTCCCCACCGGTTTCATGTCCATGATATTTGCGGCCGGCGTACCTGCCAGCACTTTGCTTGCAGGCGGAACTATTAAAACCGATGGCGCCATACCAAAGCTGCACTTTAGTTGGGCGCCGTTTGTAACAAGCAGCCCCATTGCCTCACCTCCTCGCTATATTCTTCGATAGTTTCTACATTATCCTTAATTCCCTTTTCAATCGGAATTGAAAACCGCCCCTCGTCATTACAAGCTGTGCCAAATGCACGCAGTAACGGTTCCCCTTCCTTATGCTTGTATAGGAATTGTCGGTCACACAAATAGCTGCCGTCGCTCTCTTTTGCGACAATTTCAAACATTTCTCGGGTTTTGCCTGTACCTATGCAAAATCTGCATCGCACAAGGGAACGCACGGTATATCCTATTAGGGTTATCTTGCTCCTTGTGCCAAGGGGCTTTTCTACGCTGTGCAGCTTGAGCAGCGGAGCATCTCTGCAAAGCGCAAAAATCGTTTTGCCGGGCTTGTGAATTCCCGTGATTTGCTCGCAATCCGAAAAGTGCAAATTCTCGCGGCGGAACAGCCTTAGCTCCACAATCGGGCTCTGTATATCCAATGTATCCTTGCGCACTGTAACAGTGCGCTTGCTGTAATGTGTTCCCTCGACGCAAAGAAGCCATTCGTCGCCGCTTTGCCCCGTGAACACATAAAGTCCCTCCGGCTTTTTCAGTGGTGCTGCTCTTTGCCCATTTATCCAAAACCTGAACCCGTCCTCGGGTATTTCACGTCCTGTAAAATCGTCTATTAGCAGCAATGCAAAATTTACCGATATTCTAATCATAAATATGACCACCCCCTCTCACAGCACAGCCTGCCGATTTATATATTATGGCTTTACCTTTGGCTGATTAATTGTAAATTCGGCATCTGTTACGCGCGCAAATGGCTCTGAGTGCAGCGACGACAGCAGTACCGGCGAAACGCTGAAAAACAGCCCCAGCTGATATGGCACAGAAAGCGCGCTCCAAATTTTGCTTTTATCCTCAAAGCTGAGGCTTAAAAATGTGATAGCGGCGTTTTCATCGGATATTTTGCCAAAGGGGTGTGCAGCGGCAATATCCACCTCTGTATTGTCTGAAAGTGCCTGTAATGCACGGCCTAAAATTCTTTGCTCTGCCTCTGCGCCTGCCGCAATTTGCGCTTTGCTATTTAAAAACAGCAAATAGCATAAGGTAAGGGGCTTTGGCGGATAGTTTTTGCGATTATCTGCCGTGCGCACCTGCGCCGAGGCTCTCAGCTCTCCCATTTCGCGCATGTCATACAAAAACAATCCAAGCTGAAAATCCGCGTTTTTGTCGGCAGGTGATGTAAGCTTGATAGATTCGGGCGATTGTACAGGCTCCGGGCACAGTGCCTCACGCAAGGTTTTAACCAATGCGGTGCTAACGTCGGAAATAATTGAAAAATTAGCCATAGCAATACACCCTTTCAGCGTTCAACAGAGAAAAATAACGGTACTTTATTTTCTTTGTCCGGATAAAAATACCTATATGTAAGCGCATCATAAAGATAGGCTTTGCCAACAATTTCAGCGGCATAATTGATATTAGACAGCTTTACAAACAAGCGGTTTTGGTTGTCTATCTCAAACATTACCTGAGGAAATGCGGTTGGCACTGTTTGGCGGATAAAATCTATTGCCACACAATCCTCCATGGACGCAGGGCTGTTTTCTTTAAACTCCACCGCTTTTTCGTTGGGCTTCGCTATTTCGGAATTAAACACGGTTATTTTTTTAATCTGCACCTTTGTTTTGTCTAAATCCGCTTCGCTTTGCCACACATCTTTGTCTATTTCAAAAAACAATGTGTTGTTCTTTTCCACAAAATCGGGTTTATCGTCCTTAGGGTTTGGCACTACTACCGTAACGCCTGGTGGTGTAGGCGCCGGCGGCGCGCTGCTTGCACTTGGCGGCATAGACGATGATGCTCCGTCGCTTGGTGTGCTGCCTGCACCTGCTGCACCGGCGTTTCCGCCGCTGTTTGCCACATCTCCGCCGCCGGATACAAACCATTCAAGTGGCATCACAAAAGGTGTATCACTTGTTTTATACTCTGCCGTTTTTGCGGCTTTGGCATTATCGGCTTTGACATATTTCAAAGTGCTTATGGCTGATAGCGGCTCTGGCTCAAAATATCCTAAATTGCTTGCGGATAATAGCGGCTCCGCCTCGAAAAGCCCCGAAGACCTTGTGGCTGCCACAGGCTTTACGGTTTCGCTGTCTTGGGTGCCGGGAATATAATATTTTGCATCGCCCTCTTGCTTGGTACTTGGCTTTTCCCAAGTGTCTACAAGCACACGGCTATTTGTGGTAACGATAACTCCTGCTTGCTCATATACGAAAGCAGAATCTGTATCTGTGTAGAATATCCGCGGTGTTTCGGCAAATGCAGCTTCCACATCTGCAAGGGTGGAATGTACAAGCGCGCGGTAATTGATAGCGTTATCGTACATATCGCCCACATACAGCAGCTTGCCTGTGTTATCGTACAATTCGCCTTTTCCTTGCATTGCCCCTGCGAAAAAGTCGCCTTTGTAGTTTACGCCGCCGTCCTCGTAAAACAATGTGCCTACGCCATGATGTTTACCTTCCGAAAAGCCGCCTTCATACAAAAGTGTGCTTTCTGCGGTAAATTCTTTGCCCGCGCCTGAGTATGCGCCCAGTAGAAATCCGCCTGTATAAACAAGGTTGCCGTCGGCAGAATAGGCACTGCCCTCTCCGTCGCAGAGATTGTTTGCAAACGTACCCTCGTATTTTATTTTGCCTGAGGGATAATAGCTAATTCCCTTGCCGTTATACTTGTTTTGGTCAAATTCCCCTGTATACAAAAGCTTTCCGTCGTGGCCGTACAGCGAGCCAATGCCCTTGCACATGCCTGCGTCTATATCGCCCGTGTAAATGGTTTTGCCGTCGGCGGCTTTGATGTTTGCAACGCCTGAAAATTCGCTTAGCTTCATGTCGTTATATTTATAGCTTACATTTGTGGTAACGGCTGACGCTGTGGGGGCTGAGGGCGGAACCTTTGGCGCAAACATTGTAAAGTAAATCAGCACGCCTGCGCAAAGCATCAGTACCAAGGTTAAGAAAAGCTTTTTATAAACCCAATGCTTGCCAATTGTGTAATAATCCTCGCGAGATTGCGGCTTTAAAACAATAAGGGATTTTACTTTTTTTGAAAGAGGTGCAATAAGCTTTGCGGTGATAACATTTATATTAAACAGCTTTTGTATGCTTACGATTATCATTCTAAATGGATTTGTAACCGCAGTCATAATACGCTTAAAGGCAGACTCAATCAGCTTAAACATTTCAGCACCTCTTTTCCCTTAATATTCGCCGTCGCTTAAATTTTCCCTTCTGCCGAAAACACGTAGTATCTTGCTACATTGTCGTATTGGTTTTGCCGCAGAACTAAAGCAAACAAGCCCTTTGCGTCGTAATATCTGCCCTGTTCGTAAAGCGCGACGGCCTTGTCGAAGGTTGCCAAGGTTTCGCTTATTAGGCGTGTTTCCTTTGGCGGCGCACCGTCGTAAAAATCGTAAAGACCTATTTGCACTAAGCCCTGTTCCTCTAAATGCCCTATATAGCGGCAAGCGTATTTTTGCGGCTCAATTTCCTTAAACGCCGGCTGCGTTACTATAAGGCGGCTTTTAAGGGCGCGCAATGCTTTTTCGCTATTGGCAATCATGTCCATTTCGCTTGAAATAAGTGCCGGAACAAGACGGTTTTCATCTCCGCAGATGCCGTAATAATTAGGCGCACGATGCACTACAAACAGCGTATCAAGTCGGTTTTGCACAGGCAGCTTTGCGTTTACTGCATCTAGCTGCGACATGGCAAAAAGCGATAAGTTTACTGCGCTTTCCGCGCCACCTGTACATAAAACACGCAGCTTGCGCAAGCCCACGCCGTCGGGCAGCAAGGTAGCCTTATTTTGGTCGCACGCCTTGTTAATGATGTTAAAAAAGCGATTGGTTAAGCTTTGCTCTTCTTCTCGGGTTAAATTATTTCCCTTTAGCAAAAGCGAGATGCAAAGCATGCTGCAATCGCGCTCCATGCTGCTGCCAAGCTCTATGTCGCCAAGGTTGTCTTTGCCAAGGAGCTGTAGCATTTGCTGTGGTATAAAGCGGAAATATGTTTCACTTGCCTGCCTTAGGCTGAATATTTGCGCGTCAATATCGTTTGCCATTTTATTAAACACTCGGATAATATCCGACAGCTCATCGGAGGCATTATCCATAAGCCGAACCGTGCGATTGCCACGAGAAAATTCTTCAAGCCCTATCTTTATTGCGCCTATAGGTGCAAGTATGCGCCTAAACACCAGTGTGATAACAACAGCAATTACTGTAACAAACGCCAGTGCCACTATAATGTAGTTGCGCAAATACGAGTTGGTATATTCTCGCATATCGGCAATGGGAATACCTGTTTCTAGCAGATAAACCACAGAGCCTGAAACACCGCCTATTGGTGTGATGCATGCAATACGCTCGCCCTCGGCGTCGTTTATAATGCCTGTTTGCGTGTGCCCTGTAAACGCCGCCTCTCGATAAAGCTCTGCCGCTTTAAAATTAATCTTTATGTCGAAGGGATATGCGCAAGGGTAGCTATTGTCTACACCCACAAACAGCTTTTGCCGTTCGTAATAGGCTGTTGCGGTATGCACCGTGCGCGTATTCATGTTTTGCTTTAGGTAATTGTAGGAGTCGCTTGTATACTGATATGGAAACTCTATTTGCGCAAAGCTTTCTGTGCCAAACAAGGCGCGCAACAGGCTGCCCTCGTCTGCCACTTGCTTTTCAAAGCTTTGGCTTATGGAATTGCTGTAGGTATTAAACGAGAAAACGCCAAAGAAGGTAAGTGCCAACGCCAAAAGCGGAATACTTGCGGCAAGCAGCTTTATAAGTATGGTGCGGCTGGAGCCTATCAGATACACTAGCAGGCAAACAAGCTGCCCTGCAATGCCTATGATTATAAACCAGCCAAGCATTTTGCCGATAAATTTACCGATGCTGCTTATTAGCGCAGGGGATATTTTCTCGATTACCGTTGCATTTCCGTTAAAATTTACCACTAGGTCGAACCCTGTTTTTTTTGCGGTTACCGCTGTAAAGTTTTGCCTGTTTAGCATAGACATGGACACTACATCAAGTGGCGTATAGCTGCTGATGCCTGAAAATGGCTCTCTGCCGCCTTTTATTACCTCTGTTGCGCCATCGGGCAGCGACATTGATAAGAAATCTCCGCTTTCCTGCACGCCCATGATTATTTTTTCGCTGCTTTCGGGGGCTATAAATATGGGATATGTTGCCTCTTGCAGCTTTAATGCAGAGTAAAGCTCCAGTGGTTCCTTTTTTTCTGTAGCGAGGAAAACCTTGCCCGAACGAGAGCGATATGCCACATTTGCGCCCACTGTAACGGCATGGTCTATGCCGTCCTTTGCCTGTAGCTTATAGGTGCGCGTGCCCTTGGATAAAAAGCCTTTGCCGTTTAGCAGGTTTTCTGCGTCCAGTGCCTCGCGATACAGCGTTTCTTCATTTATATCTGTTGCCATAAGCACTACTTGCCCAAGGGCGTCTATAAAGCGATAATGCTTACCGTCCTTTGTGTCAAGCTCGTATGTTTTTAAATGCTTTGAAAACAGCTTGTCTATGTTGAATATGCTAAGCTCTTGCTTTTGATATTTGCCTGTTTTGGTGTCTTTAATATCCATTAAAAGATATATATTACCGCTTGCATCAGCAGACATATCCACAAGTGAGTAAAAGCTTTTGCCGGTTTTTCTTTTTATCGAAATGGTTCCATTGCTGCGCCCGTCTATTTTAACGCGGTCCAGTACAATGCTATCGTTTTGATATCTTGCCACCACTGTCTGGCCCATTGGCAGTGCTTGCATACCGGCTACTGCGTCTATAGTGCTTGTTTTTCCTTGAACAAGACCGTATATGGTTATGCCAAGTGCCACAAGCAGCGATATCCCCAAAACCCGAAGGCTTATTTTTTTCATTAATCTGCTCCCTCCAATATTGTGGCATCAGACATTTTCGTCGCCAAGATAAACCTCTCCGATGTTTTCCATTCCGATATAAGTAGTGCCTTTTTTGGCTTGGCTATTATAGGATATCCACTCCGTTACCCTTACCAAGGTGAACACCAGCGTGGCAATCACAATTGCCGCCAAAAAAATGGCTGTGGAATGTTTGCGCATTTTATCTATGGTACTGTGCAGCTTGTCTATCAGCTTTCGTATGCCCACAGACGGCTCGCTTGGAATATCGGGAATTTGCTTGATAAAGGTTAGTATTGAGTTAAAAGATGTAAAGCTTTTCATCTCTGCCTTTTTTGCAAGCACCTGAAGCTCTCCCGGATATTTTGTGGTATTGCCCTCGTATTTTATTTGATATTCACGGGATAAAATGTCTGCACACATGGTTGCCACTTCTAAGTAAAACCGTGTTACATCAATATTTGGCTCCCATTTGGCAAAATCCATAAAGTAATTGAAATACACTGATAAATCTTGCGTGATATTAATATTGTTTTGTGCCAGTAAAAGCAAGCCCATGGAGCCTGTTATTTGTGTTTCGGCAAGTGCCACCAACAGATTTTCCGCAATTTGCTTGCGCTTTATAAAGGTATCTGCATAAATGGCCTCTCGGCTTTGCAATAAATTTTCTCCGATATATAAAAACACAAGGCAAAGGCTGTCGCCGTGGGAGAAGGAGCCTATGAAATCTCTGTTCTTTTTAAAAGCATCATCGCTTGCCAAGGCTCCTGCAACCATTAGGCGCACAGGTGCTGAGGTAATGGAGATTACGGTATAAAACACACCGGATTTGCGCTTTAAATCTTCGCAAACGTATATTTCGTTCACGTCATTGGAAAGCACAGTTCTAACCGTTTCCAAGCTCATATTCAGTGCTTCTATCAACGCAATCCCACCCATTCATCAGCATTAAGCTTTTTTCTTTTGAGTTACTATCGCAAAGGCGTGGCAGTAAACCGTAGCATCGCTTATTGCCTCTATGCGTATTTCGTACACGCCCTCGCGTGAAGGTGCTGTATACAGCCCGTTTTGGTCTATAGTACCGCTTTCGGTGTCCATAAGCTTATAGGTGCATGCCTCTGTAGGCATGTTTACAAACACAGGCGTTATATGCGCCGTTGCTTTAGGCTGTATTACAATAGTGTCGGGGTTTACAAGCATCATGCGCTCGCCGCCGTTTTGGCTTTGTTTCAGCTTTTTGTTAATTTCGCCAAGCCTTATGGCGTACCAGCGCACTCTTAGGCTGATAGGCCCCGACGTATCGCCAAGGCGTATTCCCACGATAAATGTGCCGCGCTCGGGCAGTATCTTTACCGCGGTAGACAGCTTGTAAATGCGTTCGCTGTCGTTTGCATGAGTGTTGTTGTCGAAAATAGATATATCACCTAAGAATATTTCGCTTGTGCTGCCTTTTTTCTTGTTTTCGGTAATATACTCAACGCCCACATCTACATATACAGGCCCCATGCCAAGGCCATGCATAATTTCCTCGGAAAAAATCGGTTCTTTAATGTCGTAGCCAAGGCCAAGGGACATTGTAAACACGCCGCAAGCTGTGTTGCGCAGCATGTCTTGCCCCGATGACGGTGCTGAAACATTGTTTGCCGCCTGTGGTGCCTGCACCGCGAGTGGTTGCCTTACGCTGGGGTAAAAGGCTTTTAATCGGCGCAATGTCATGAGCTGCTGTGGATTATATCGGTACTGAGAGAACGGTGCCGGCGAAACCTTGTCTATAATCACTGCCGAGTTTTGGCGTATCAATGTGATTTTGGCTATCCAAAGCTTTTCGTCATAGCTTTCGTTAAGGGTTTTGTCCATGGGCTTTGCGTAATAATTGGAAAGATAAAAGTCGCTAAGCTCTTGCTGAACGGGCTTGATATCCGCCGTAAACTTTTTGTTAAGGGAAAACGTTTCGTCGCCGCCCTTGCGAATACTGAAATTGCTAATGGATATGCACGCACCGCCGCCGTAGGTATATGGCTCCGGGCAAAGAGTATAATCGTAATTGCTGCACTCGCCCTGCAAAAGCTTTAGGTTATTAACCGCAACCTCTGTGCTTTGCTTGTTTTGCTCGCCGCAAAGGCCCGGCGTGTCCATGGTGTAGGCAAAGGAATATTCTCCGCTGCCCTGTGCAAATCTGGTAATCTGCACGCGCACCATAAGCTCGCTGCCCTTTGGCAGAAACCGCGGTGTATACTGCGCCACTTCCACATCGTTGTCGGCATAAATTACAAGCTTTGCCACCATTTCCTCTGTGGGGGTTTCTATGTGTGCCACTAGGTTTTCGTCAAGCAATGTAAGCTTATATTGCTCGCGCATTTTATTGTAATGCTCGCCGCCTGTGTCATCGTTCATTACAGAATACACTTCGTCCACAGCTTGCTCGTCGTAGCTAATGCCTAAAAATGCGCTTTGCGTGGTAAGCTCGCCAAAGCCCTCTATTGTGGAAAGCTTTATAACCTGAGTTTCCGCCACTACTATTTCTCTGCCTGAGGCGTCCATGGCACAGCCTGCCTGCAAAATGACAGAGGCATCGTCTGCCATAATAACACCAAGCCCCGACGCTATTCCGCCTGCGCCCTCAAGGCGGTTTAAAAAGCGGCGTTTATCGTTAAAATAGCGTTGTTCCGCTTCAAAATCGCGGGCAGTGAGCAGTTTTCCCGAGTAATAGCTGTTTCGTTCAAAAGGATAATATTTGCGATTTTGCATCGAATCAACCTGCTTTCTTCATGTGATAAATTTAACTGTTTGTGTCATCTGGGTTTTTATGAATTGTTTTCGTCTTCATTTTGCGTGGGCTGTGAATTGTTCGTGTCGTGCAGCTCATCGGAAAAGAAATCTTCAAAATTTTCTTCCTGTTCCAAAGGCAAATCGCTTTCGGCTATTCTGCTGCGCCTGCGAATAATAAGGAATGTGGCTGCGCCTGCGCACATTGATAGTGCCACAATCGCGGCAAAACCCAGTAAAACAATTGACGTTACAGATAATTTGCCGCCAGACGCTGCCAGCTCCTCAGGAATAGTGACGGCATACCTGTCTAGCTTGCCGCTTACAAGGAAGTATGCGGCTGTACCCGAACGCCTTGGCTCGTATTCCTCCACTGTGTTATCCGCACCAATGCGGCACACGGTTACAAGGCTGTTTTGATATTCCTCGGGGATAGTAATGCCAAGCTCTACTTCGCCGGACGGCTCTACCTTTTCCCCGTCCTTTTCAAGGCTGACATCATAAAGCACCACTACTTCATTTCCAAGTGCCGTACGCACAGCCTCGCGGTCGCTGTCTGACGTATCTATGCGCTTTACTACCAGCTTTGCGCCCTTTGGCACTATGCCGTCATTTGCCGAAATCACTGTGTTTGTGGCATTGTCCCGCGCTACAAACGCGCTGAATTTCGGCCCTACGGTTTCGTCGAAATATGTGCGGCGGCTTACAAGGCTATTTAGCGGCCCTTGTGGCTTTCCGTCGGCGCCATTTTCCGTTTGCGGTGGGGGCGGCTCTATTACTGTGTAAGACGCGCTGTTTACCGCGCTGTTGCGTAGCCCCGTATATATTGCAATGGCTTTTATGGTTACGGGGCGCATGATATTGATAGGTGCGGTATACAGTGTGCTTTTTTCCGTTGGCTCTGCGCCGTTGGTGGTATAGTAAATAGATGCGTTTTCTGTTTTGCTTGTTAAGGTAAGCAGCTTGCCCTGCTCTATTTCTCCCGATGGTATGCTCATTTCCGGCGCAAAGGCTTGGTCTGCGTAGCTGTAGTGATATTCCACTACGTCGCTTTCCGTTTTATCCTTTGCCACGGCTATTGCCTTTAGCACCATGGAGCCGGGCACTTCTATCGGCTCTGTATAAAGGCGGCTTGAGGTAGATGGCTTTGTGCCGTCTGTGGTGAAGAATATATCTCCCTCTCGCGCGCTTAATACTACTGTTGCGCCCTCTAGGGTTACTGCGCCATTTGGTATAGACGCTGTAGGCGCGGCTGTTTTATCGCGTATTTTGTATGTAAATACCTGTGTTGCTCCGCCCTCTGAACCATTGGCACACGCCACTGCCTTTACTGTGACGGTGCTGCCTGCGCCGCCCGATATTTTAAGGCTGGTGCCCTGTACTGTGTTTGCGCCTGCAATCCATTGATAATGTGTATAAGGCTCGTTTTCTGCGGCATCAATGGCGGCATCTGCATATCGGTTTACAAGGACGGGTGTATCTATGCCTGTTGAATAAAATATTTTGCCGTCGCTTATAGTGGTTGCCAAGGTTATTTGGTCTGCGCTTGTAACTACGGAGCCGCTTTGCGGCACTGCCGTAATGTAGCTGTCTTTTTCGCATACGGTATAGGTAAACGACACAACATTGCTCGGCGTTTTGCCATCTCCGTATGTAAAGGCGCGCACTGTTACAGATTTACCAAACTCTGCGTCCACCACAAAGCTGTCGCCAAAAAACACTTCTGCCGCTTTTGCCGGTGCCTCGCTTGCTTTTGCGCCGCCGCTTGCCTTTGCGCCGCCGCTTGGGGTTTGCATTGCCGCTACAGCTGCCTTAGGGTCGCTGCCGTCCATGGTAAATGCAATGTTACCTGCACCGCTTAAACGTATTCTTGTACCTCTGTTTACTACGCTACCTGTTTTAAGAGAGGCAGTGGGTTCTGCTGTAAGAGGTGCTATGGTATATTCGTACATTGTAGGCGCGCTTACCATTCCGCTTTTTTCTGCCAATGCCACAATCCAGATATTTTTAGTTATTACTAGGGGAGATGTCGCGTCAAATAGCTGGTCTTTATATGGCTTTGGTATATTTTCGGGTGCTGTGATATCTGCGGGCTTTGATGCAAATATACGATAAAAAATCTTGGCGTCCGCTGTGGAGCATTTTAGCTGCACCTGTGTGCCTGTAACCACGCTCCCCTGTGACGGAGAAACGTACACCGCATTTACCTGTGCCGGCATTTGATAAGTAAACTGCGCTTCGAGGCTGTCCTCACTGCCTGTTTCGTCGCTGTGCGCCACTGCACGAATGGTAAAAAATGTCGTTACATTCGGCATCGTTATTCCGTCTTGCGTTTTATACAGCATTGTTGCAGGCTTGGTTTCGGGCTTGCTTCCGTTTTTCACCCATGTAATATAGTCTTGCGGGCTTGGGTGGCTGTTGTCTGTGGTGTAGTATATATCCGCATTTGCCGTAATGGTTGATAAGTTAATCACCGTGCCGGGGCTTAATGTTGCAGCCGCCTCCGGTGTGGTTGCCGGTATTGCCGAGGGTATTGCCGTTTTGCTGTAAAGGGTGTAGTGATAAGACGTCATTGCGCTTGTTACACCGTCTTTTTCCGCTACGGCAGTAATCCACGTTTCTTTGTTTATCACAATAGGTACTAGGGTGTCGAAAAGTTGGTCTTTATACGGCTTTGGCACAGCGGTTGGATCTGTTAAATCCGGCGCGGTTGTGTGCAGCTTATAGAAAATATTTGCATCTGCCGTGCCGCATTTCAGCTGCACCTGTGTGCCTGTAACCACGCTCCCCTGTGACGGAGAAACATACACTGTATTCACCTGTGACGGCGACTTGTATGTAAACTGCGCTTCGGGGCTGTCCTCACTGCCTACATCGTTGCTGTGCGCCACTGCACGAACGGTAAAAAATGTCGTTATATTCGGCATTATTATTCCGTCTTGCGTTTTATACAGCATTGTTGCAGGCTTGGTTTCGGGCTTGCTTCCGTTTTTCACCCATGTAATATAGTCTTGCG
>JAVWZM010000022.1:0-32216 GCA_036661035.1 Oscillospiraceae bacterium | reverse complement strand
TACTGTATCTTCCCTCGTTTCTATAAGATGCATATGCGGTGCTCCGAGAGAGCTGTTTATTTTGCTAGCGCAGCAATAACCGCTAATATGTCCACTCGCCAAGCTTGGCAGATTTTATGCGCATTGTACCTGTAGCCGCATCAAAATACAATGTGCGGCCATAATCTTTGCCCGTATCCTCCGCCACAATGGGTATTCTCATCATGGCAAGCCACTGCTTTACGGCGCCAATATTTCTATTCCCTATATTGGCAATAGACGAATTGGACATCGCGGCAAACATTTGCGCGCCGCCTGCTATTTTAGCGCGTAAGCGTGCCGGATTAGCACCATTTGCATTCATCATTTTTACAAGCTCTTTTATGCCTGTATCGGCAAATTTATATGGCTGATTTGTAACATTTACAAGCTGTGTGCTTGACGGCAGCATGATATGTGCAAGCCCCGCAAGCTTAATTTGGCTGTCGTATAAGCATATACCTACACAAGAGCCAAGTGCATATGTAACCAGAACGTCCTCAGTTTTGGCAATATTAAGGTCTGCAATTCCCACTGTAATTGTTTTGGCCATTACGACACTCCGAGATGCGTCATTATCTTGTCCAAAGAATCCACTTCAGGGATAAGCAATATATGGCTAACCAAATTATCGCTGTCGCTGTTGAAGGAATCCTGTACAAGTATAATATGGTCACTTATATTTCCAAAACAAATTGCAGGGACGCTGAGGATCGACCCTGCCATATCAATACAAGTAGACGGCACCGAAATATCAATTGTAAGGGACGTAAGCTGTGCAATAGCGTTTACATAAGATGCCGCCATGATATTGCCTATCTCTTGCAGCGCCGACATAGCCATCTCGTCTATATCTGTAAAATCATGCATCTCTTGGCCTAAAAGCGCACCAAGTACAGTATGCGCAAAATCTTTTTCCAGCAAAAACATCATCATTCCGTTTACATCGCCCTTGAGCGTAAACAAAATACCCACTATCATGTTTTCCGGCCCGCCCAAAAGGTCTGTAACCTGCTGATATTCCAGTATGCTTATCTGCGGCACACTGATATTTACAGACTTTTGTAGCATTTCCGACAGCGACGTTGCCGCGTTGCCTGTACCGATATTGCCTATTTCGCGCAGTACATCAAGCTGTATGTTGTTTAACTCGCGATAATCTCTTATTGCCATAAATCCATAGTCCTTCCGTTCTGAGAAAAGCATTAGGCTTAACGCAGATTATTTACCATTTCATCTATCTGATCTGCCGTTTGCACTACTCGCGCATTCAGCTGAAAAGCCCTTTGTGCCTCTATCATATTCACCATTTCATCTGCCATATTTACCGAGGAATTTTCGAGCGCATATTGTATCACCGTGCTGCGTATGTGCCCCTGCTTTTGCGCGGTTGCTTCGCCTGAAACGCCGGTTTCCGTAAAGCGGCTTCCGCTTGCAGGGCTAAGGCCAAACGGGTTTGGAAAATGGTACACACCAAGCTTATCGATAAGCCCCGTAATATCAGGCAAGCCGTCCTTATCCATTTGCAGTTTAATCGCCCTGCCTTTTGAATCCAGCACGTTTGCACCGTCTGCCGTTGTAAGATAGGCAGATTTACCGTCCATGGAAATATGGAAAGCTCCGTTGCGTGTATATTCGCGCTTGCCGCCATTATCTACCGCAAATAAGCCATCGCCCTGTATGGCAAAATCTAAAGGCATATCTGTGGCGACGTAGCCGCCCTGCCCATAAAGCACCTCGGTGGCTCCCATTTTTACGCCATGCCCTACCATTTTAATGTTTTCTCCGCCCGCGGCGCCTGCATCTTCCCCTTCGCCTGCTGCCTTGCCCGGGTAATTGGTGCGCAAATTCATGCGCGTATACAACAAATCTTGAAATTTAGCGCCTTGTTTTTTATAGCCAACGGTGTTGGCATTGGCAAGGTTATTGCCTGTAATGTTCAGTTTTTCTTGAAAGGCGTTCATGCCTGATACGCCTGTATGAAAAGCAATACTCATAATAGATATACCTCATTTCTGTTAAAGAGCCGCGATATTTGCCGCTTTCTGATTAATCTGATCTATAGATGTAAGTGCCTTTGCGCAAGATTGGAAAGAGCGCTGTGCCTCCATCATAAGGCTCATTTCAGTGTTGAAATCCACATTAGAGCCTTCTTTAACAAACTGCGCAATGCCTGGGTTTTGCACCCGTAGCAATTCACCTGTAGACATATACATGCCGTTTGCGTATTTGGCAAGCTTTGTGCCCTCGGCGGCGTTTTGGATAAGTATTCTGTCTACTGCTTTGCCTTTATTGTCGTACACCTGTCCTGATTCCTGTACCACAAATTCGGCACCGCCTATTTCTATATCGCCTTTTTCGCCCTGTACTCTGCCTTGCCCCGGCAAGATTAAAAAGCCTTCTTCGTCTATATCAAAATTTCCGTTGCGCGTAAGATATTGTTTGCCGTCTGCGGCAGTAACAGTAAAAAAGCCATTGCCCTGTATTGCCAAATCGTACGGACGCTCGCTGTCGAAAAGCTGTGCGGCATCAAAATTAGACACCACATCTTCCACTGTGTTTATAGATGTGCCATTTCCTATATTAGTTCTATTCAGCCCATCTGTGCGCACCATTAGTTCCTCTTCAAATGTGGTGGTTACCACTCTTTCGCTTTTAAAACCGGGTGTTTTGGCATTTGCCATATTATTTGCAATTGCATTAAGGCTGCGTTGGCGTGTAAGCATGCCCGATGCTATAGTATAAAAACCTCTGTTCATAAATAATCACCCTTTCATATAAGCTTCTAATTTTGTGCGCATGCGCAGCACTGCCTTTGCCCTTGTTTGGCATACGCGCGCCTCGCTCACTTTTAAAATTTCTGCAATTTCCGCAAGCTTTAAATGCTCGTAATACGAAAGCGACACCACAAGACGTTCGCGCTCCGACAAAGCATCTATAGCGTCTGCAAGGCATCGGCGCAGCTCCTTGCGCATAAGGCTTGCCTCCGGCATTTTGTCCTCTGTATCGCTTGCGTCGTCGGAGGGATCCTCTGACGTGGCACTTTGCAAAAGCATCTCGAAGGATAAAAGCACACTGTTAGACATTTCTCTGTAATGCTTATTTACAAATTCTTCTTCCACGCCAATATGCTGTGCCAGCTCTTTTGTGGTTGGCTCTCGCAATAATTCGCCTGCCAGCTCGTCATAGGCGGCAGAAATATCTCTCGCGGTTTTGCGCACACGGCGCGGCAGCCAGTCCTGCTTTCGCACAAAATCTATATTTGCGCCTTTTACGCGCATAAAAGCATAGGATTCAAATTTCATTCCCCTTGTGGGATCGTATTTTTCAAGGCAATCTATCAAGGTGAGATAGCCTTGGTTTACAATGTCCTCTAGCTGTGCATAAGAGGAGGTAATGCCGCGCATTTGCGCCGCCACTGCCTTTGGGATATATCCAAAATCCATTACCAGTTCATTTCTAAGGGCGATATCGCGTGTTTCGCAATATTTATCAAGGCGCAGGTGCAGCTCTTTGGTTTTCGGATTTTCCGCAGCCGTTTCAATTTCTTCCGATAAATCTTCGTCTTTTAAAACGCTTTCATTTCCCAAAATCTCTTGCTCGTCTTGTTCGGATAATACCTGTATATTTTCCATTTGCCGCACCTCCTTTGTAATTATTATTTATCCAACGTTATATTGCCAAGTGCCTGTATTTGAATATTAGAATCTATTTCGTTAAACGAAAGCACTACAATATTAGGGTAAAATTGGTCGATAAGCTTTTTATAATATAGCCTTACAATTGGCGAAGTAAGTATAATTGTGTGCTGCACAAGCTCCTTTACCTTGTCTATCTGCAAGGAGCTTGCCGTCATAATATCTTGTATAAGCTGCGGCTCAAGCGCCAGATAAGAGCCTGTTTCCATTTTCTTTACAGCGCCCATTATCGAGTTTTCGATAGCGGCGTCAATGGTAATAACCTTTAGCTGACCTGCCTCGGCAAATTTATGGGATATGGTGCGGCGCAGCGCCTGACGCACATATTCGCAAAGCATGTCGGAGTCCTTAATGCTTGTGCCGTAATCGCCCAAGGTTTCGAGAATGGTCTGCATATCGCGTATGGGCACGCCCTCTCGCAGTAGGTTCGCCAACACCTTTTGCAGCTCCGCCACGGATATTACGCCCGGCACTATCTCGCCCACCAGCGCCTCGCTTGTTTTACGCAGATTGTCGAGAATACTGTTTACCTCTTGCCTGTTTAAAAGCTCGTATGCGTGCTGACGAATTACCTCGGATAAATGCGTTATAATAACGCTTGTGGGATCTATCAGAGTATATCCCGCAAGCTCTGCCTTGGATTTTTTATCTGCGCTTATCCATTTGGCAGGTATGCCAAACGCCGGCTCTATTGTGTCTATGCCGTCTATCGGCTCTGCCGCGGCGTCCGGTGCAAGGGCAAGGAAATGGTCCATTAGCACATCGCCCAGTGCCACCTGCTCGCCCTTAAACTTAATGGAATATTGGTTTGGGTTAAGCGCGCCCGAGTCCTTTAGGCGGACGCTTGGCAGCACCATGCCCATTTCGAGGGCAAACTGCTTGCGAAACATTACAACTCTGTCCATAAAGCTGCCGCCGCTTGCCTCATCTACAAGTGGAATTAAGCTGTAGCCAAATTCCATTTCCACTTGCTCTACATTTAAAAGGCCGTACACATTGTCGATGTTTTTGTAGTACGATACCTCGCTTGTAACTTCTTCGGTTGCCTGCATTTCGCTTGCGGCAGTTTCGTCAGAAAGCGCTTGCTTTTGCTTTTTCATTAGGCCTAAACCTATTGAAATAAGCACAGTTGATACAATAAGCACCTGCACCACGGGGAAGCCGATAAAAATCAGCGTAGACATAACCGCGCCCGCAAGCACCAAAACCATAGGCTGTGAAAGGAACTGCTTTAATACGTCTTTATTTAGGTTAGCACCTGATGCCGAACGCGTAACAATCATACCCATGGACATGGATATCAACAGCGCGGGCACCTGCGACATTAGGCCGTCGCCAACAGTTGCGGTGCAATAAATCTGGATAATCTCGGCGAAGGTGCCCTGCTTATTGATAAAGCCCATCACCACGCCGCCGATAAGGTTTATAAAAGTAACGATAATAGATATAACCGCGTCGCCCTTTACAAACTTGGAAGCACCGTCCATTGCGCCGAAGAAATCTGCCTCACGCTGGATTTTAAGGCGGCGTTCTCGCGCTTGCATTTCGTCGATAAGGCCGGAGTTTAAGTCGGCATCTATTGCCATTTGCTTGCCGGGCATAGCGTCCAAGGTAAAGCGTGCCGACACCTCTGCCACACGCTCTGCGCCCTTTGTGATAACGGCAAATTGCACGATAACGATAATCATAAAAATCAAAAGACCTACAACCACGTTACCTTGGATAACAAACTCGCCGAAAACCTTTATTACCTCGCCTGCGTAGCCGTTTTTAAGTAAAATGCTACGTGTAGAGGAAACGGTAAGGGACATACGCATTACCGTTGTGATAAGCAAAATTGACGGGAAGATTGAAAACTCCAACGGCTCCTTTATGTACATGGTAGTAAACAAGATGATAAACGAGATTGCCAAATTCAACACAAACATCATATCCAAAAACATAGGGTCAAGGGGTATGATAAGCATTAGAATAATGGCAACCACTACCAGTGATACCATATTGTTAAGTAAATTGAGCTTTTTCAACTATTTTCTTCCCTTTTCTTTTAGTGAAAAGCCGCATTACACGGCGAAATCGAATTAATGTTTTTTCTGCTTGAGGCTATATACAAATGCCAACACCTCGGCAACAGGATTGTAAAACTGCTCCGGAATTTCTCTGTCCACATCTACCGCGTCAAAAAGGCCTCTTGCCAGAGGGCGATTTTCTATTGTGGTGATATTGTTTTCCTCGGCTATCTTAACTATGCGCTGTGCCACATAATCCGCACCCTTGGCAAGCACTATGGGCGCGCGGTTTTTTTCGGCATCGTAGGCGATAGCAATGGCAAAATGCGTAGGGTTTCGGATAACCACATCGGCTTTAGGCACGTTTTGCATCATGCGTCCCATTGCCATTTTGCGCTGACGCTGGCGTATCTGCCCTTTCACCTGTGGATCACCCTCGGTGTGCTTGTATTCTTCTTTAATCTCTTGCTTAGACATGCGCAAATTCTTTTCGTATTGCCACCACTGATACGCATAGTCTGCCCCGGCAAGCACTAAAAATATTGCCCCTGCCGTATTTACAAGGGATATGATAAATTCTCCCACCAGGCTTATTGCCGCTGCTGCGTCCATATCCATCAGTGCCGCAAAGCGTGGCAAAAATTTAGCAAAGCGCTTGTACACAAGATATAAAATAACGCTTGCCTTTATACTTGCTTTTAAAAGCTCCACAATGCCCCGTGAGGAAAACATGCGCTTAAAGCCCTTGCCAATGCTGAGATTGCTCATTTTAAACTTGATGGCAGAGCCTGTTACAAGGCCTTTTGTCTGCGCCAAGGTCATTATCGCCGCCGTAGCTATGCCAATAAGCAAAAGCGGCATGGAGCAAAACATGATAATCTTTACGCCCTCCAGCGCAATTCTCATCACATTTGCCTGGGATAAAACTTTGTAGGTATTTGCCATGCCAAAGAAGGTATTAATGCTGCCTTCCATTTGCTCCAGCATAAATGGGCCTAGAAATTTCAGCCCGTAAAAGCTTGCAAACAGCGATGCAACCGCTACTAAATCTTGGCTTTGGAATACATTACCTTTTTTTCGTTCGTCCTGTTTCCGTTTGGGGGTAGCTTTTTCGGAACGTTCGCCCGCCATTTTGCATTCCCCCTTTGTGTGCCAATTCCATGCTGTGGTGTCTTTTACAGTAATTTAGATTAATAAGAACATACGATATATCGTCTTATTTACTGTATGCGGTTTAGCTTAAAGATTGTCGTCATTCTTATTAAAACTGTCGCGACAGTTTTAATTTTGCGTGTGTGATAGCACGCACATTAGGATAAGTTTTTTTAATAAACAAGGCTAAACTTATTTTATTAATTAAACCGCGTTAAATATAATTAATTGTTACGCTATAATCAGCATTTCGGCTGCCTTTTGCATGCTGTCAAGCAAAATAACAATATAATTGTCCATAAATGCACCAACAACAGGTGCTAAAATAAATAACATTATCAGCCCAAGCCCCTGTTTTAGCTGAAAATTTATTACAAACACATGTATCTGCGGCACAAGCTTCATCAATACGCCCATTGCCGCCTGCATTACAAATTCTGCCGCCATAAAAGGCGTTACCAGCCTAAGTGCCAGTACAAACACATTTACGAAAAGCTCCATACCGTATCGCATAGCGTCTTGCGTAAATGTAACTGTGCCCGGCGGTACAATGGAAAAGGTGGTTGCAAACATATGTATCATTACCAAATGACTGTCTGTGGCGAAAAAATATCCCACAAAGAGAAATGTTAAAAGCTTACCTGTAAGGGACACTTGCATATTCGTGCCCGGATCGAATATTTTAGCCATGGACATGCCAAATTCCGTATCCAACATATCACCGGCAAAAAGCAACATTTCGTAAAAAATCTGAAACGCATATCCGCAGATAAATCCAACGAAAAGCTCTTTCACCATGGAAACCGCTAAATCTATTCCCACAAAGTCCGCTACCGTGCCAATATCAAGCGTTGGCGCTATTACAAAGGTAAGGGCGAGTGCAAATATTGTGCGCACATTGTTTGGCACATTGCGGCGAGATAAAAGCGGATTAAATGCTATCATACCCGCAAAGCGAACGAAAACCAAAAGGTATAAGGAAAGCCCGTTTAGCTGTATTGTCACTACGGTTCCTCCTTATGGCATCTGCAAAACGGCTTTACAGCGTTGCGATAATATTGAAAAGATATGTTACAAAATCTTGCATTACCTGTATCATCCACTGCCCTGTAAGAAGCAAAAGCAGTGCAATTACAATCAGCTTTGGCACAAATGTAAGGGTTTGCTCGTGAATTTGTGTCGCTGCCTGAAAAACAGAAACCAATAGGCCGATTACGATGCTGATAATCAGCATCGGCCCTGCCAGCTTGAGGCATACAATCAATGCCTCGCGGAAAATGTCCATTACCTGCCCTTGATCCATATTACCTCACCTGCCTTTTTATTTGATGCTTCGCTTTATTATTGCTTTACGAAAAACCTGCAGCAATAGTGCCAAACAGCAAGGTCCAGCCGTCCATCAGCACAAACATCAATATTTTAAAAGGCAACGAAATCATTGCCGGAGGCAGCATAACCATACCCATAGACATAAGCACGCTTGAAACCACTATGTCGATAATAAGGAACGGCAGATACAGCAAAAAGCCTATTCTAAACGCCGTTTTAAGCTCGCTTGTTATAAAAGATGGCAACACCACATTAAATGGCAATTGCAACAAAGCCTCCGGAGGCTCGTCTTGAGCTATCGGTGGCAAATCCACTTTAGAAAGCGATATAAACAGGTTTAGGCTGCTAACATCGGTTTGCTTTATCATAAAGGTTTTTAAAGGTACTGCGCCTTTTTCCAGTGCCTGTGCTTGGGTGATTGTGCCTGCTTTATACGGATCGTACGCCACTTCTTTAATATCGTTAATTGTGGGCGTCATGATAAATAATGTAAGCAATAAGGCAATGCCCAAAAGCACCGAGTTTGGCGGCGACTGCTGTGTGCCAAGCGCATTTCGCATAAACGAAAGCACTATAATAATGCGTGTAAAGCTAGTTGCCATCAATAAAATAGACGGCAATAGGGCAATAAGTACAAATAAAAACAATGCGTCCAATGCACCCATTGTTTTATCTGAATTGGCATCGGAGAAAAAATCTATCGAAATGCCCGGTCCTTTAGTGGCAGCGTATGCAGGTATTGCACAAAGCGCCACAAGCAGAACGGTAAAGCAAGCAAGCCCCATCAAAAAACGTTTTTTCGCCTTTTTAAGCTGCGTTGCCGCTTTTTCCTTGTCCTTAATCATCGGTTTTTTCCCCCTCGTGCCCACGCTTTGTCGGAAATTTTTTAACAGCGTTTTGCAAAAGGGCCACAAAATCTGTTTCTTTTGGCGTTTCTTTTGCCGCAAATTCAGTGTTTGCGTCAAATTCGCACAAGGTGGATATGGCGTTATCGCTCATACCCACAAGCAAGGTTTTATCGCCTGCCTGCACTATCATAATCCATTTTTCGCGTCCTATATTTACCCTGTCTAATATCTTGATAGATCCGCTTTGCCCCGAGGAGGGCATTTTCTTGCCCATCCAGCGCAAAAGATACCACGCTAAGAAAAGCACGAAAACAAGCGATATTAGCATTGTAAATATAGCACCAATTCCGCTCCAAAAGTTTCCCGGCACGTGTATACCTCTTTTCGCTTTTTAATCTGCTCTGTCTAAAAGCTTGCTAATATTGGCAAATGCCTTTTAGCCCAACACTTTTTGCACGGTTTGCAAAATGCGGTCGGGCTTGAATGGCTTTACTATGAAATCCAATGCGCCAAAACGAATGGCATCAACTACCATGGACTCCTGCCCCATAGCGGAGCACATTACTACCTTTGCGTTAGGATCGCAAGCTTTAATTGCCTGCAATGCCTGTATTCCGTCCATATTTGGCATAGTGATATCCATGATAACTAAGTCCGGTTTTTCCGCTTGATAGGTTTCCAGCGCTTGCTGACCGTCGCCTGCCTCAATTAAATTGGTATAACCATTGCTTGTAAGGCTGTTCTTAATCATCATTCGCATAAAGGCCGCATCGTCTACAATCATTATTTTTTTATCCATTACACTTTTCCTTTCTGGTATAGGTTACTATTGCATCTCTTTTTCAAGAGAATTTAGAAGTTCCTTTGTTCCCACAATTTCGGTAATTCTTACGCCGAAATTGTCATCAATTACCACTACGTCGCCGTGGGCGATTAGCTGCCCATTTACAACAATGTCTATTGGTGCGCCTGCCTGCTTGTCCAGCTCAATTACTGTCCCCTGCACAAAATTCATAATATCGCGGATTTTCTTTTTCGTTTGGCCTATTTCTATGGCAACGTCAAGTGGAACATTCATCAAAAGCTCAACGTTTTTGCCCATAATAGGTTCTTGCCCAGATGGGTTTTGGCGGCCAAACTCCGGAAACTGAACATTGCGTATATTAACAGGATCTGCCTGTTCGGGGGCATCATATCGCTGCTGAGGTGGCACCGGAGATACCGGCGGCGCGTAATAATACGGATATCCTTGCGGCGGCTGCTGATACGGATAATATGGCGGCATACCACCCATGGGCGGTTGCAGTTGTTGCGGCGGCATTTGTGGTGGCTGCATTTGCTGCTGTACCGGCTGCACCATGCGCGGCGGCTCATATTGCGGTTGCATGGGCGGCTCGTATTGCGGCTGCGCAGGCTGCTGCATTTGCGGCTGCACAGGTGCTTGCATCTGCGGCTGTGTAGGCTGCTGCATCTGCGGCTGCGTAGGAGGCTGCATTTGCGGCTGCGTAGGCGGCTGCATTTGCGGCTGAACAGGATCCGGCAGCTTTGGCACCTCAGTTTCCTCAGGCATAAATTTAGAAACTATCATCTTTGCCAGTGCGCTTGGCAGCACCGAAATAAACTCGGTGTTCATCACACCCTGTATATTCATGTCGAACAGTACGGAGATTATTTCCACATCGTCGTCTAGCCCAACTGTTTTTTGGAAGGTGTGTTCGTTGTCCATAATCTCTGCTGTAGGGGTTGAAATATTAATGGGTATTCCAAGAAACTCCGCAAGTGCTGTAGCTGCGGCACCCATCATTTGGTTCATTACCTCGCACGCCGCGCTCATGCTAAGCTCGTCGAACACAAAGTCATCGGCGCTGCTTTCCTCTATACCCATAAGCTGGTTAAGAATTACCTGCATGTCCTTTTGGCGGAACACCATTACATTAGAGCCGTCAAGCCCTTCTGTATATGTAATCTTAACTATTATGGCAGGCTCCAGCGCGCCGCAATCCAATGTAGAAATGCTTTCCACATCTACCTTTGGCGTTGTAATTGTAACCATCTTATCCAGCATGGAGGACACTGCTGTAGCCGCGGCGCCCATGCTTATGTTCAGAACCTCGCCGATGGCATCAATTTCCATTGGCGACAAAGTTGTTGCCGCTTGATTAGTTTCCATCTAAATCTCCTCGTGCGTTCAAATTTTACTGAAACATCTTAGTAATTTTAATCGCCTTATTATTTTTTACAGAGCCTAGCTTTCCCGCAAACCACGGTTCGCCGTCTATGGTAAGCTTAATGTCGGAATCTACCAGCTTTTCCAGCTTGATTACATCATCTACCCTCAGGTGCAAAATATCTGTAAGCTCTATTTGCACCTCGTCGAACACTGCCTTTACATCTAAGTTTGAATCGTAAAGCGAGTCCTTAATGGTTTGCTTGTACAGCTCCTTGCGAGATTCGTCCGACATTTTTTGCGACATTCGCGCATATTTGCTTGTGAATGTACGCAAAACTTCTTCAAGGCCTATCGCCGGAATACACACATCAAATGCTCCCTCAAAGTCCGCAAGCTTTAATGTGAACGGCACTATTACCACAATGTCCTCAGGGGCGTATATTTGCACTAAGCGCGGATTTGTTTCCACTGTATCGAGGGTAACAGACACGTCTACATAGTCGCACCATGCGTCTTTTATATAGCGTGTAAATTTGGAAAACAGGTTGCGCATTATGCCCATTTCAATATCCGTTAAATCTCTGTTTAACGTGCTGCCCACGCCTGAGCCGCCTAATAAACGGTCTATCATGAAAAACGCAATGTTAGACGACATATCTATCATTATAGTAAATTCATTTAAGTTTGGATCTGAAGGCTTTATGTCTACAATTCCAAGCAATGCCGTATCGGGTAGGGCGTTGTTGTATTCGTAATAACGCTGCTCCTCCACTTGCATTACAAGTGCCTCGCTGTATACACGCAAAACGCCTGAAAAATACGACGCCAATAAACGCCCCATATTTTCGTGCAAGCTTTCCACATTTCGCAGCTGCTCTTTTGTAAACTTTTTCGGAGAATAAAAATCGTAGTCTTTTACTTTTTTGTCGTCGGTTTTTGCTTCAGCCTCTACGTCTACAGAACCGGAGCCAATGCCTTTTAAAAGCGCATCAATCTGGTCTTGCGATAAAATATCCGGCATTTCGGCCCCACCACCTTTTATATGGAATATTTTGCATTGTTTTATATAGCAGATATTTTGCCGCTACTGGTTTGCCCCTGCGCTTTGCGCTTTAACGCTGTTTCCTTGAGGCGGTAATTTACCGTTTGCCACAGGCTTTACGCCGTTTGCAGGCGGATTTGTACTATTTGCCTCCGGTTTTGCGCTGTTTGCGGGCGGTGTGCTTTCCGTCGGCTTGCTTGCGGCAACGCCGGAATTTGCAGTGCCCATTTCTTCCTTTAGCACGTCCACGCCATTTGCCAAGTCGTCAATAATATCACCGCTCATAAGCTTTTTTTCTATATCGTACAGCATTTGCGGATCTTGCCCATTTTCGCTGTTGCCTATTATCATTATCTCCACACGGCGGTTTTTGGCTCTGCCTTCGGCGGTATCGTTGGTGGCACGAGGGTAGTTTTTACCGTAGCCGTTACCCATTAGCTTTTTGGGGCTAATGCCCGTAACCTCGTCAAAATATGTAACAATGCGCACCGCGCGTTCGCTTGAAAGCATCCAGTCGTTTACGCCGCTGCCCTTTATCTCTGCCGTGTGGCCGTTTACACGCACCATAAATATTTGTTTCTCTACGGCTTTAAGGCATTTGCCCATAAACTCTATAAGTGGGTAACTTTCTGTACGCAAAATGGAGCTGTCACCGTCGAAAAATATATTGTTGTCAAAACGTATGTACACATTTTTTGCGGCGTCTTGCTCAATGGTAACACTGCCCTGCATTTCGTTTTGTTCCACATACGCCATTAGATATTCATATAGCTGCTGTAAATCTACAGGCACATCATTTACAATGTCCGGCTCTCCGATGTTAAGCTCATCTGTGCCTGTTGCGGGTGCCACTTGGTCGCCCTCACCGTCTGTCACAAATGTTATCTGCTGGACAGACGCGTTTGCCGAGCGTGAAAAAGCTGTTACCAACACCTTCCACTTGTTTTCGTCTACCGTGGACATACTGAAAAGCATAATAAAAAACGTAAGCAGAAGTGTAACCATATCGCCGTAGGTATCCATCCAGCTATAGCCGCCGCCGGAATCTCGCTTTTTACGTGCCAATATGCCACACTTCCCTTCCTTGTAAAGCTTTTATAGTGCAAAGCGCAGGGCTAATGCGCTTTAATAAGCATTTCTATAATGCTAATTCGCTTTTATTCGCTGGCATCGTCGTCTTTTGCGGATTTTTTGCCCTTTTTGCCTTTTTTCTTGGACTGAATAACAAGCATTTGCAGCTTTTCTTCAATAAAGCGTGGGTTTTCGCCGGCTTGAATAGCCTCTACGCCCTCGCAAATAAGCACCTTGCAAAGATATTCTTCCTCATGGCGCACACGCAGCTTATTTGATATAGGCCCAAAGAACAGGTTGCCAAGCATGGAGCCGTATAAGGTGGTTAAAAGAGCCGTAGCCATGGCAGGGCCTATAGACGACGGATCCGACATATCGGCAAGCATGTTTACAAGGCCGATAAGAGTACCTATCATACCAAAGCCCGGTGCAAACGCCGCGCCCTTATCATAAAAGCCGCATACAGACGCATGTCTGTCGTCTAAATGCTCAAGCTCGCTTTGCAAGAGGCTATGTACCTTTTCCGGCTCTACCGAGTCCACCACCAGCATAAGGCTTGAGCGCAAGAAATTATCCGACACGCCCTGAAGCTTGTCCTCTAAAGACAAAAGCCCCTTCATACGCGCTTCCTTTGCAAAACCGGCAATTTGCTCGATATATGCATCGGCGTCGTATTTTGTGGGGAAAACCACTATTTTTAAATGCTTTGGAATACTTGCAAATGCAGATGCCGGAAAAGCAACCATCAACGCGGCAAAGGTACCGCCTATTGTGATAGCCATACTGGCAGGATCTATAAAGCCCTTGAATTTTCCAAACTGAAAGGTGCCCAAGTCTTCAAATTTAGCAAGGGACTCCTCGTATTTTTTCACGTCCTCTGCCGTGGCGTCTGCATTAGGCGGCTTTGGCGGTGTGGAATAAACGATACCAAATAGTATAAGCCCAAGCCCCACTATCCAGCCAAGAATAGTAAGCGCATCAAATACTGTGCTTTTCTTACCACCTGCGCTTTTATTTTTCGCCATGCCATTCACCCTCAGTCATATTAGTATAAATCTTACGTCTATATTCGATTGTCCGCTGTACGACCTCGTGCATGGATTCTTTCACTATATGTAAGCTTCCATTTATAAGGCGAATGGTTGTATCCGGATTTTCCGAAACGGTTTCTATTAAATCGCAATTCAATATAAACGGAATACCGTTAAGCCTTGTCAACGAAATTATAATAAACCCCTCCAATAATACAGATTTGCCATCAACGGGCTATCGGCTTTTTTCCTAATGCTACGCAAAGCATATAGCCTGATAATATTGCTAAACTGCCGCGGCAAAAAGCGCAAACGCTTTTGTTTTGCGCCTTTTGCCGCGGCAGCCATAAGGCTGCCGCAAATTTTTATAAATCTTTTATTTTAATGCCGAAGCTTGTGCTTTTTTTCGCATTTTGCCTTAAAAATAATTATTTCCCAATAGCAAAATTAAGCAAAATAAATATTATCGTTTCAAGTTTACAAGCTCGTTTAGCATTTCGTCCGAAACTGTAATTAAACGGCTAGATGCCTGAAAACCACGCTGTGTCGTTATCATGTCGGCAAATTCGCGGGATAAATCCACGTTAGATAGCTCTAAAGAGCCGGAAACAAGCTTGCCTGCGCCGTCTGCTCCCGGTTGGCAATAATTAATTGTACCACTATTTGGCGTTTCGGTAAAGTAAGTATTTCCCGCTTGCAGTAAACCTTGAGGGTTTGCGAAGGTGCAAGTGTCTACGCGGCCTATGATAATCGGCCCTAAAACAGCATGGTTTGCAACGATAACACCGTCGCCGCCTATGGATATACCGTTTAGGTTTTCAATGTTTTGCGGGCCGCCCTCGGTGCCACCTGTAAGCATAAGCTTTTTGCTGGAAAGCCCCAGATTTTTACTTGCTTCTGCGCCTTTTACCGTTGCCGCCTGTATTTTAGTAGTGAGGGCTGTGTCTAGCTTTATCTCAGCTGTTGCCTTGCCGTCTACAGTGCCGTCAAGCTTGTCTAAATCGGTAAAGCTTGGGCGCTCAAACACTATGTAATCGTCTGCGTCGGTGCCGTTTTGCAGCTTGATAGTGCCTGCTGTTGTACGGCTATCGTCTATAACGCCTGTATAGATTTTGCCTCCCATTTCAAGTGAAACCAAAAATTCGCTGTCTTTGCCGCCTTTTTTAACTTCAAATTTAGCTATTTTACCTGCTGTTGGGGTAAACTTGCTGCCTGTGGTAGACGGCACTGAGGGTTTAAAGCCGCCTGCTACTGTGTCTGTAGGCCAATCAGTTATTTTGCCCATTTGCAGTGCAAAGTCTGTGCTGCAAAGCTGCTCGCCTGTAAGAGGTGTGCCGAATTTTTCTGGCGGATCTATTGTAATGGTAAAATTGCCTGCCGGGTGGCTTTTGCCGCTGGTGGCTTTCATGTAATCGTCTATTGCGCGGTTGGCGGCGTCGTTTAATTCCTGCACGTCTTTAAAAGTTTCGTTGGGGTTAAGCTTTATCACTATACCTGCTGTGCCCACCTCTGCCACTGCCTTTACGCCGTCTGTCATTTTTTCGCCTGTTACAAACTGCATGGCAACGTTGCCGTCTTTTGTTGTGTTAGATGCGGCAATCTTAAAGCCAACATTGTTAATTACGTCTTTTGATGACGAGGCTGTTGGCGGTACAGGAGGTAGCTGCACTTGGATAATTTCGCTGCCCGGCTTTTTGCCGATAGGGTTGCCGGATACGCCCAATACATAACGACCTTGCGAGTCCACAAGATTACCTATCGGGTCAAATTTAAGCTGACCTGAACGGGTAAAGTAACGGTTTCCGTCGCCGTCTTGCACTTGGAAGAAACCGTCGCCGTCTATCGCAAGGTCCATAGTGTTATCCGTCATCTGGAAAGACGAGTTGCCCATCATCACATCTACGCTGCCTAGCTGAGAGCCGTAACCTACCTGGCTTGGGTTTGTGCCGCCTGATGTGCTGCTGCCGCCTGTAGCGGATTTAAGTGTTTGATAATACACATCACGAAAAACCGCACGGCCTGCTTTAAAGCCATAGGTGTTTACGTTTGCAATATTATTACCGATAACGTCCATACGTGTTTGATGGGTTTTCATGCCAGAAACGCCGGAATACATAGATCTATTCATTTTTAACTCTCCTTCAAAATTATAAATTTGTTGGAGGTACCGTTTAATGGTTTATCTCGCTGTTTTGACATAACAATACCAAAACAGTCCGATTAAGGCTTATCAATCAGTCAAAGCCTTATAGCTTCCATAAAGGTCCGGCTATATAATTACGGTACCATCGATATTTGTGAAAACATTTCCTTTTAAATCTTCGTCGCTAACTGTTGTTATTACCTTGCCTGCAGGGGCGTTTACTATAAATGCCGTGCGGTCTATTAAAATTAATGTGTCCCCAAGGCCTTTGCTTTTGGCTATCTCCACGCCCTGTGCCAGCCGCTCCATATTTGCGCCGCTTACGTTGATATTGCGCTCTATTACGCGGTTTACTGCATGCTTTGAAAAAGCCACGCCGTTTTGTGCAAGCTGTGCTTCCAAAATGTTGCGAAAAGAGCTGCCCTCTTGTTCTTTATCCGCCTTTTGCACTGTAGGCTGCTGTGTTATAGGCGGTGTGCCTGTGATAATGGGACGAGCCATGCGGTTTAACATGAAATCGTTCATTGATACAGCCTCCTTTTCTTATTCCTTAGGCGTTGTAAAGGTGATTTTTTTGTAGACGGTTTCTTTGCCTGCGGCGGTGGTTGCCACTATATTAACGTGGTAAGTTTTGCCCGGCTCTAGGTTTTTGATATCGAATGTTGCTTCTTCGCCCATTTTTACCGTGCCTGCAAGAGTACCTTTTTTAACGTCTGCGATAGCATCGAATTTATCGTCGGTAGAGTAGAACACATTGTAGGTAAATTTGTCTTTATCGTCTTGTGTGCCCGGTGCGTCCCAACGTATTGATGCGCCTGTTGCGTTTTTCTTGAGCAAAATAGGTGTAAGCTTGGTTTCGCCTTCGATATCCGGTGTAGATTCGCCCACGGACATTATCTGGTTTAGCCTGTAGTCCTTGCCCTTAACGGTTATCATGTATTCGTTATCTACAAGTGATACCTTTTCCACTGCGCCTGTATCTCTGTTTACCTGCCCACCCATGGAATAGCTTGCCACTGTAACCTGCTTGCCCACAAGCCCCATTGCGTAATTGGTTTTGCTGTAATAAGCAAGCTCTGTCATTTGCTGCATACTGGCAAATTGCGCTAACTGGGTAACGTATTGTGTGTCGTCTACAGGGTTTGTAAAATCTTGGTTGCGTAGCTGGGCTATCATAAGCTGTAGAAAATCCGTTACGCTTACAGACTGCTTGTCCCCTTCTTCGTAGGGTGTGTCTACGGTGTTGCCGCCTGTCGGTTTGTATAAATCTCCGATGGATATATCTGACATGTCGTTTCTCCTTTCTTATATAATGTAAGCAAAGTATCTTTTTTACTTAGGCGTAAATATCCATTGTCGAAAGGGGCTTTGCTTGTGGCATTTCTTCAAGTACCATTTCTTCTTGCTGTACTGCCGCACCACTGTAATAAAGCGATGGCTTTTGCTCGTTTTGCTGATATGCAAATTGGTTAGCAAAATGCTGTTGGTTTGCATTTGGGTTTTGCGAGCCTAAGTCAAAATGGTTTGTCTGCTGCTGCATTATCTCGCGCACTTCTACGTGATATGGTTTCATTGCCTCGCGCAGATTGTCTATTTCGGCACTTAGCATTTTTTGCACGTTGGCGTTAGACGCGGTGATTTGCATTGTCATCTTGCCGTCTGCTTCTGCCAGCTTTACTGTGATTTCGCCCATGCCGTCGGGGCGCAGCCTCATAACAAAGTCTTCCTTGCCTGCCTTTGCGTTTGCCATTGCACCTTGCTGTACCTGCAAAAGTAAATCTTGCTTGTTTAGTACAGGCGCTTCCTTTTCTAATGGCTGTGCGCTTGATAAGCTTTGCAAATGCACTTCGCGCTGTATGGCAGGTTGCTCTGATTGCGCTGTTTCCTTTATGGGTTTTTCCACAGCTTTTTGCGCTTTTTGCACTGGCTCGTCTTTTACCGTCTGTGCATCATCTGCCTTAGTGCTGTCTGCCGTGCGCAGCTTTGCCGCCGCTGTTTCAAATGCCAATTTTCCGTTTGCCAATATCTCTGCATCTGCTTTTTCGGGCTTTAGCACTTCTAGCTTTACGCCGTCTTTGCCCTGCAATTCTTTTGCGCCTTGCAGTGTAAACGGTGTTTGCGCTTTCTGTAGGTCTGTAGGCTCCTTGCCTTCGCTTTCGGTTACTTGTGCGTTTTGCATTACCTGCGGTTTAACGTTTTGCTCTTTGCCCTGTTTTGCGTTTCCACTAAGCTCTGCTATCAGTGCATCAAACTGCTCTGCGGTTTTTACCGTGTGTGCAACATTTCCTTGCTGTGCTGATTGCGCCATGTTCGCCGCGTTTTGTGCCACTTGCACCTGTACCTCGCTTGCCTTTTGGCTTTGCACTTCGCCGCCGTTTGCCATGGCTATTTGCGCCGCGATAGGCTGTGTGGTTTCCGTGCCGATACCCAATATTGCGGTTTGTGGCTGCAAGAGCTGTATTTGTGCATTTGCTTCCTGCATTAATTGCGGTTTAGCACCCTCGTTTTGCAGCATTTGCAAAAGTTGCTCTGCCGCCATCGGATTTTGCGATAGCATTTGCGCTGCCAATAATGCCGCATTTTGTGCGCCCACTTTATTTGCCTCGCTTGCAACGTCTTGTTCCTCTGTATCGTTTGCAATTTGGGATAAAAGAGCCTTTAGAAAGTCGTTGTCTTTTTGCGCGGCGGCGTCTTTAGTGTCGCCTTGCTTTACTGCGTGTGTGTTTACGGCTTGTGCTTTAGGTGCAAGATCCGCCTGTTTTTGCACCGCAAGATTAGGCTGGGCTTGCATTGTAGTGTTCATGTTTTCACCTCCCTTCATGTTTTGCGAAACGCCACTTACAAAGCACTGTATTCACTTTAAGAATATGCGCCCTGTGCGCGGATTTCGCTTAGTTTATATGTGAAGATTTGCGGACAAATTGCCCGCTAACCAGCTCACCGATAATTTCATCGTTTTCTTTTTTCAGCGCGTAATCGTATTCCTCGCGCTGCTTTTCCCGTAGCTTTTCAAGGCCCGATACTTCGGATTTTACGCCCATTACTATTCTAAGCTGTGCTTCTACCCTTTGCTGTTGGATTAGCCTTTTTTCGTACAGCTCTTTTAGCAAGGCACGTGACGCCTCTATTTTATACTCTATTTTTTTAAGGTTAAACACTGTGGTTCCCTCGCTCGTTATCCTTTGCATTTCGCTTTGCAAGGCGGCAAGCTGTGTTTCTACCCGTGATATCTCGTCCTCTATTTGCGCAAGCTGTACGCGCAAAGACGCAAGGGTAAGCTTTTCTTTGTCGAGGAGCGAGGTTTTGAAGTCTTGCAAACGCGACAGCGAAAATGTAAACTTTTTCATTCGCGCCCTCCTCTATACTCTACGCTTATACCGTGCTGCGCTTTTGCCGATTATGCTTTTGCAAAAGCTTGCATTTTAAGCAATATGCCTATAAGATAATTTCTTCTAGGCGGCGTACTGTTTCCTCAAAGGTCATCTTTTCGTCGACTGTTTGCATAAGAAAATCATTGATAGCGTCTATATGTGAAATGGCCTCGTCTAGCTCATGGTTTGTGCCGTGCTTGTACGCGCCAATGGATAGCAAATCTTGGTTGTTTTGATATGTGCTAAGCATACCACGCAGCTTTGCCGCCGCGCCGCTATGCGCTTTAGGCACAATGTCGCTCATCAAGCGGCTTACGCTTGGCAGTAAGTCTATGGCAGGATAATGGTTTTGCGCCGCCACCTTACGGGAAAGTATGATATGCCCGTCGATAATGCCTCGTACCGTATCGGCAATAGGCTCGTTTGTGTCGTCGCCCTCTACAAGCACTGTGTAAATGCCCGTAATGGAGCCATGCTCAAAATTGCCTGCGCGCTCTAACAGTTTGGGCAATGCCGCATAAATAGACGGTGTATATCCCCTTGCCACAGGCGGCTCTCCTACGGCAAGCCCCACCTCGCGCTGCGCCATGCAAAAGCGAGTAAGAGAATCCATCATAAGTAAAACGTCTTTGCCTTGCTCGCAAAAATACTCGGCAATTGTGGTGGCTGTTTGCGCACAGCGCGAACGCTGCATTGCAGGCTGGTCTGAGGTAGCTACTACAAGCACGGAGCGTTTAAGCCCCTCCTCGCCCAAATCCCTGTTTATAAACTCCACTACCTCACGTCCACGCTCGCCCACAAGAGCAATCACGTTTACGTCTGCCTTTACATTTCGGGCTATCATGCCCATAAGTGTAGATTTGCCCACGCCGGAGCCTGCGAATATCCCCATTCTCTGGCCTTTGCCAATTGTAAGGCAGCCGTCTAGCGCGCGTATGCCCATTTCTATAGGCGCATGAATACGCGGACGGGACATGGGGTTAGACGGGTGGCCGCCGATATGCATTTGTACGCCTGTTTCTATGGGGCCTTTTTCGTCTATGGGGTTGCCCATTGCGTCTACTGTGCGCCCTATCATGGAATCGCTCACGTTTATGGTAAGCTTTGCGCCTGTGTTCACCACGCGGCTGCCGTAGCCGATGCCGTCTGTGTCTTCATATGGCATTAAGAGTACCTTGCTCTCTTTAAAGCCAACTACCTCGGCAAGCACTTCCTTGCCTGTGTCGCCTATAGACATTCTGCATACATCGCCCATATTGCAAGCAGGGCCTGTAGCCTCTATTGTCATGCCGACGATTTTATCTATTTTACCCATATATGTATATAGGTCGCTCTGTTTAATAAAGCTTTGCATCTGGGCTTTGTTCATTACATTCTCCCATGTCGCTATTGTAGCTCAAAATACTGCTTTAGGTTTTCTATCTGCCTATACAGCGATGCGTCTATGTATCCATCGGGGGTTGTAAGGCGGCAGGTATTCGCCGGAGCCTCTACAGGCTCTATTTTGATGCGCTCGGGATCGCTCTTGGCGATATCGTTATACAAAGCGTCCAAAAGCTTTTCCGCCTCATTTGAAACCTCTATGGTAAGCCATTTTGCGTTTTTGGCAGATGCCACTGCCTGCTTTACAAGAGGTATGATAGCTGTTTCGTCTGCCGCCGTACGCTGGCACATTACCTTTGCGGCTATTTCGGTGGCAAGCCATTTTACATCTGCCTCATTTTGCATAAAAAACGTTTCCTGCTTGCCTTCAATGTCGGCAATAGACGCCTCAAGCTTGCGTATACATTCGCGCACATTGTCTATTTGCGAGCGCATGCCCTCGGCAAAGCCGTCTTGCCTTGCTTTTTCTCGCTCTGCCGCAACGGTTTCCTCGCCTTTTGCGATAACCTCGTTATAATCGTGCATTGCCTTGTCGTGTGCCTGCTCTAATATTCGGCTTGCCTCATTTACTGCTTTTTGCACCATGTCGTCAAACATTTCTTGCGAGCCGACGCTTACTTGCTGCTTTTGCTTCGCCTTATGATGTTCGCTTTTTTGCGGTGCTTGTTTACGAGTTTCTTCTTTTGTGTCTGTTAAAAGCGCCTCTCGCTCTTTTTCCTCTATAGTTGGAAAATGATATAACTGCGGCTCGCCTTTATCATCATTTTCTTCGCTGTCCAAAACTTTTATGTGGTCGTCTTCATCGTCTGCATCACTGCCTTGTTCAATGTCATCTAAAATGCAGTCGTTTAAGTCGCTGTCGGTAAGCTCGTCGTCAAGGGGCAGCGTGGAATTGTCCTCAATGGATACACATTCCTTCGACAAGGTAATATTGCTACATTTGAATACTCTATGCAATTACCTCATCCTTTCCGCCCTTAGAAATAACAACCTCGCCCTCTTCCTCCAGCTTGCGAATTTGGTCTACTATACGCTGCTGTGCTGCCTCCACATCGCGGCGGCGCACATTATGCAGAAACTCTATATCGCTTGCCACGCTCTCCTGCATACGCTTAGACATATTGGCGTAGATAATACTTGTAACCTCCGGGTTTGCGTCTTTAAGCGCAACTGCCAAGTCCTTTGCGTCCACGTCCCTTATGAAACGCTGTACGCTCATCTCGTCCAGATACACGATATCCTCGAACACGAACATCAGCTTGCGCACATTGTCTGCAAGCTCCGGATCTTTTACTCCAAGCTCGTCGAAAATAGCCTTTTCTGTGCCGCGGTCTACGTGGTTCATAATGTCGGCAAGGTAGTTTACGCCGCCAAGCTCCATTAAATCTACCGAAACAATGGAATCGAACTTTTTCTCAAGTATGCTCTCCACCACTGATATTACCTCGGGGGAGGCTCTATCTAGCTTTGCAATGCGCTCGATAACGTCTATACGCACGTCCGGTGATATCTCCGAAAGTACTCTGGACGCTTGGTCTGCCCTTGCGTAGGATAATATCAGGGCAATAGTTTGCGGATGCTCGTTTTGAACGATATTTAGCAGATTTTTGTAATCCGCCTTGCGTACAAAATCGAATGCCTTTGTGCGCAAAGATTTGGTAACTCTTTCCATATACGAAATAGCCTGCTGGGCGCCAAATGCCTTTTCAAGCACATCTCGCGCATAATCCACGCCGCCCTCGTTTATTACCTTTTGTGCAAGGCACAGGCCGTAGAAATCGTCTACTATTTCTTTCATTTCGTCTTGGGGCATACGGCTCATTTTAGCTATTTCAAGAGAGAGCAGCTCTATTTCATCTTCGCGAAGATATTTATACACCTCTGCCGCATCTTCGGCGCCAAGAGCAATCATTACTGCTGCCGCTTTTTGTAAATTACTGTTTCCAAGCTGTGCCATTATTCGTCGTCCTCCTTTATCCAATTGCGTAGGAGGTTTGCCGTGATTTGCGGATTTGCTTTTGCAAAATCTCGTACTTCCTCGGCGATGGCATTTTCGTTTTTAGAACGAAGTGCCGCATCTTGTATCTGCTTTTTGCGAATATCAAGCTCCTGTTGGGAATTTACGCCAAGCAGCATGGGATCTGCCGATATTGCCGCTGTAAGCCCCGCCGCATCTGCCATGGCAAGCTTTTTCTTCTTTTTCTTTTTGGCGCCTAAAACAATCATCATTACCACCAATAAAAGCAGCAATATTCCGCCTAAAGCCCCTAGTAATATCCAAAGCTGAGTGCCCTCTAAAATATTTTTGCCACCACTCGGCACTGTTTCGGGTATTTGCACAGCCAGATTTTCTACAGAAATATTTTCCTCGGGTATATTGGTTGCTTTTGAAATAGACACCTTGATAGAATCGCGCACGTCCTCGTCTATTTCTCCTTTAATAGCCACAGCCATGCTGGACTCTAAAAGCTCCGCTTGGTTTTTTTCTATCTGCTTTGTAATATAGCTTACAACGTAATTGGAATTGATATGAGAATCCACATAATCGGGCACACCGTCGCCGTTATTGTCTATGCTTTCGTAGCCCGGAGGTGTGTCGGTGTTTTGTTCCTCGCCGGGCAGCCCTTGGGCAAAATTGCTGGGGTTCATAACAAAATCTTTTTGCTCGCTTTCAAGCACGCCTGCATTATTATTTGCATCGGGCGATGGCATGTATTCCTTGCTTTCGCTTATCATTTTATTATAATCCAGCTTTACGGTAGCCGAGATGCGATAATTTTCGGGGGTGAGGTACATGGTAAGAATATTGTCGGCTTTTGCAACAAGCTGCTGCTCTACGGTGGCAGTAAGATTTAGCCGTTCTATTTCGCCTGCAACGCCGTCCGGATTAAGCTCTATGTCCTCCGAGCCCTTTAAATTGAGCGAAGTGGCGGCATCTATAACCTTTACATCTTCAATTCTCATGGTTTCGCCAACGCTTGACGCTGTTAAATGCTTGATGCCGCTAACCTCTTTTGGCCCAAGCTGTGCCCCTTGTTCTAAATAAAGAGTAACGCTGCCTGTGCTTTTGGCGGATTGTGTTTCCCACACGCGGTTAGTTTGCTGTGATATATTTAAGGTAACAACTGCATTTTTGATGCCTTCAAAGCCGCGTAAAGTATCTTGCAAACGGTTTTGTAGCTGCTGTGTATATGCGCGGCGTTTGTCGGCATCTGTGCTGGTAAGCCCACCACTGCCATTGTCGATATCGTATGGTAAGCCCGTGCGAGGTATGCCCTGCAAAGCCATTTCTATAAGTGCCTTGTCCTTATCCTTTGTAGGCACTTCCACTTCGCCATTGCCGTTCATTCTTGCCTCTACCGGCACCTCAAGATTTTGCAACGCGGCATACACCTCGGCGCTTTCGGTAGCGTCCATTTCTGTATACAAAAGAGTATATCCCATTTTACTTGCGTTTAAGTATAAGGTTAGCAAAACAGCCAGGGCTAATATGCCTCCGGCCACAATCATAATTATTTTTCTCTTTTTTGCGTCAAGACCCAGCCAATGCGCTTTTAGGTCCGTGAGCGCTTTTTTAACTTGTTCGCCCACATTTGCCATAGTTTACACTTTACCTCAGTTCATAAATTAAAATATATCGCTGTGCCAAAGGCTGCGATTATACAAATTGTATTATAGCTGCGTTTGCATTATTTCTTTGTACGCACCCAGCGCACGGGAAGTAATGCCTGCCGCAAGTTCCACTGCCGCGCTTGCCTTCATGGCGTTTATCTGTACCGTGTGCAAATCGTCTGTTTTGCCAAGCGCCAAATCGTACGAGTCCTGCTGCGCGACAGCCTGTGTTTGTTCAAGATTAGCTATGGCATCTTTTAAAATAGAGCCGAAAACAGGCACTCCCGACGTGGCTTGCTGAGATTGCACGTTTTGCCCGTCTACCTTATTGATATCAAAAAGCGGTGTTATCGGTGGAAGGGAAGAAAGTGGTACTATATTCATATAAAGCCCCTCTTTTCAAAAAGTAATATGCATTATTGTTGCGTCGAATATTGTCCGACACTGTATTTGTACCGCGTACATCTTAATCACTAATTGACAAAAATGTACACAATTCCACACTTAGATATAGTATAAGTATATATGTTTTGTCTAAAAAAGTCAATTACAGTTTGTAAATTATTAAAACTGTCGCGACAGTTTTAATTGTGCATGTGCGATAGCACGCACATAGAATAATTTTTTAATAAACAAGTCCGCAGACTTGTTTATTAATCTAGATACAAAATTTAGATAAAACAAAAGGGCGCAGAAATAACAGCTCCTGCGCCCTTTTTATTATTTGCCTATTTCCAGTGCTTTCATGGTCATGCTTTTCATGACATTCAATGCTGTGATATTTGCATTATAAGATGTGGACGCCGCCATCAAATCCACGGTTTCTTCTGTGCGGTCCACATTTGGCATCATTACATATCCGTTTTCATCGGCATGGGGGTGTGTGGGATTATATACAGGTATAAAGTCCTCTTGGCTCTCTTTTATTTCCTTTACCTGCACGCCGCCGCCACCCTCAAGCTTCATGCGCTCATTTGCAAGAGCCGTGCCAAAGTTCATCTTGCGCTCCTCAAACACAACCTGCTTGCGCCTATAGGGTGTGCCCTCAGGCGTCATTGTGGTTTCGATATTAGCAAGGTTTTGCGCGATAATATCCATGCGAAACCGCTCTGCCGTAAGCGCAGAGCCTACTATATTAAGCGAATTTAAAAAAGCCATGGCCTATTCCCCCTTATCTGCCTACTTGGTTAAGGATAGTGCGCAGATTATTGTACGAGCCTGATATTTTTTGTGCTACAGCCGCGTACTGCGCCTGAGTTTTCCACATTTCAAGCTGTTCCTTTTCCATGTCTACGTTGTTGCCGTCAAGGCGTGTGCTTGTGGTGGCATCTTCCACCACATTAAGGCGCAAATGTGAAGTATCGTCGTCTTTTTTTGTTGCGCTGTCTAAAACCTCGCTGAAATTAACAGTTTTAGCCTTATAGCCCGGTGTTTCGTAGTTTGCAATATTGTCTAAATGCACCTGCAATTTCATCCATAAGGCGTCCATGCTGCTTTCCATGGCACCCTGTGCAACGTTTCTTGAAATCATAAACTGCCTCCTTTGCATTTGCGTGTGTGTTTCAATCTTTGTGGCTTGCAAAAATAGCTTTATCCTTGTTTTGTTAAAACTGTTTCGACAGTTTTAATTGTGCATGTGCGATAGCACGCACGTAGGATAAGTTTTTAATGGAATAAGGCTTTAGCCTTGTTTCATTAAAACTGTTTCGCAAAACAGTTTTAATTGTGCATGTGCGATAGCACGCACGTAGGATAAGCTTTTAATGGAATAAGGCTTTAGCCTTGTTTCATTAATATTACAACAGTTCACAATTAAATGCAATATCTTTTATTTTACCGCAATTTCCACATTTGGCAAAAGCTCGGCATCTTTTGGCAAGAGCCTGCCCATAATTACAAACCGATGTGTGCCGTCTGTGCCAAATTTTTCAGTACAGGTTGAAAGTGTGATAAATTTATCCCCTGCCGCAGGCGATTTGCCATAATCATAAATAGACAACTCCTTTGCCTTGGCGGCAATTTGCTGCATTTCCTCGTCTTCTATATTAACCTTTATATAATCGAAGTTAATATCCGTATAGAAAATTGCGAAAATCTCGAAAACCAGCCGTTCGTCTTGAGTGCAAAGGCGTATATATGGGTTCGCCTTCGCCACCTCAGCGTCTAAATATCGAAATAGCTGCGAAAACCTTTTGCCGTTTGGATCATCGCCGGGGGAAGAATGTCCGTATATTACCGTATTGGGTTTCAGCACATCACGCGCGCCTATAGCACATTCGTAATCGGCAAAATAGCAACCGTATATTTCGTCCTCTTTTGCCTCGTTGCGCCGCAAATAAAAATCGTTGTCCTTTGCTTGCAATACGCTATTGTTTATATCTGTGCCGCCTACCTCCAGCCACGCCACCGTGTCTTTGTTGCGCTCTATGGCTTTTGCGAGAGCCTCAGGCACTTCAAAGGGCGTTTGTGGCTTTTTGGGCTCCACCTTAGCCATAGACGGTGCCGGTGCAGATGACGATGGGGGTGGTGGTGCCACCGTGCTTTTATACAGTGTTACGCCTGCTATGCCTATCACCGCCACAAGCAGCAGCGCTATTATAGAACCTAATATTTTCATTACAGGCTATTCCTTTCCCTTTACCGAGGTTTGCGGGTTGCGCTTGCCTGAGGTAGTAGCTCCGCCTAAGTTTTCTTTATCCGTGCCAAGAGCGCCCACTTTATTTTCGCTGCCAAACACCATGGTGGGCGTAATGGCGTAATCGCTCATATGCGTGACGGGTACTGTGCATGTGCCTTGTGCGTTTGTGCTTAAATAGCCATAATAATCCATGCTATTGAAAGGCTCGTTAAAATAGTTCCAGTACATGCGCAGGTTCTTATAAAATCCGCCAAGGCTTACTCTAAAGAGCATAGGCGCCGGCAACGCACCGTGATGTCCAAAATGTATTATCACAGGCGACGCATTGGCATTGCGCCCATCCAAGGCGATTATCAAGTCTTTTACGCGCTGATTATTCGGCCCGTCGAAACGCATGGAGAAATCGTATCTATCGTTATTTGGCACAAGGGTTTTAATGTCCTTGCCTGCAACCTCAAGGCTGTAGCCATTGCCCTCGAAGATAATGCTTTTGTCGGGATATTCGGTTTTAAGCTTGTTAAACACCTCTGCCATCACCACGGCATATTTGCTGATATCCACTCGAATAGGGCTTTCCGCCGTAAAATCTATTGCGTCTGCGGCTATGGGCTTAAAGTCGTATTCTTTTTCCTCGTTGTTGCGATAAGCTGTAAAGGTGTATTTTTTAGTATGCTCTTTGTCCGAGGAGGTAACCTCTATGCTAAAGGTTGTTTCGTCGTTTGATATGTCTGTAAAATACTTGCCGTCAAAGCTTTCAAGCACTCTTTCGCCCTCAAGCACTTTGATTGTGGCGTTCGGATCCGACAATCTTGGTGTAATGTCTAGGCTGCGCGCATTTGGCTTTAGGCCTATTTCATATTTGGTTATCCCTGTGTTGAAACGCGGCGACAGTGCGCCGTCATACAGCTTTACGCCTAATAGGTTAGCGTCGTCGCTTTTTTCAATGCGGTTTTCGTCCTGCACGGCTATGGTGTATTTTTCTTTCACCGTTCCGCTTTGCGCCGTTACCTCTATTACCACGGTGGTTACGGCGTCCAGTGGCACAATTTTCTCACTGGCAGTGCCGCTTTGCACCTTTTTGCCATTTACGGTTATGGTAGAGGTTTCTGCCTCTGCCGTAGGTGTAACGGTAAAGCCCTTTGTGCCAAGTGGTATTATCACAGAATAGTCGCGCCTGTTGTGGTCGAATATTTTCGGCGTAAGCAATAGCTTATCCGAAAGGGTTAAATCCTTCAAAAGGGCGTTTGCGTTTGGAGCCTCGCGCTCTATGTGTAGCATGTATGTAAATTTGCTCTCGTCCTCGGCAGTAACTATTATAGGTATATCTATAGCCACAAATGCGCCGCGCCCCTTGGACAAATCCACCGATACAGACGGTCTGTTTACAGAAAGGTCGTTGCCGTCGCAATTTACCAAAGACAGCTCCGACGCCGCCTTTGGCGTAATTGTAAGGCTCGTCACCAAAAACGGCACTGTAATGCTACATTCTCGGCGCAAGGTGTTGAAGGAAAGCTTTTCGGTAACGTCTTTTCCGTCTTGGTCTTTTAAATTGATAGAGCTAAGATACGCATTGCCATTTGCAGGCATGCGCTTAAAATGGATACTGTATGGAGGATCCGTTTCCGCTCCGCTTTCGGCGGTTGCTTTTAATGTATATGTAAATTCCTCGTTTTTGGCAGGCGTGGCAGGCTTTGTTTGGCTAATGTCCACGCTATTAAACAGCACAGGCTTGCCTTGCCTTGGCACAAGGTCTACGCGCCCTGAGCCATAAGCAGACGGTGCTATAAGCGAAATCTTTTGCACCGCGGCATTATCCTCTTGCTGCGCCTCTATGGTTAATTCCTTTGCCGAATAGGGTATAGTGGTAATATAATAATCCTTATTATCGGGAGTAAAGGATAAATTTGCGTCAAAGGGAATTGTTTGATTGGTCTTTTTATCCTTTATCACTATGGATTTAAGCTTATTACTGGTACTTGGCGTGTTTCGTGTAATGTTTACCGTATATTCTGTTTTGCTGCCGTCCTCCGCAGTAACTGTAATGATGATTGTATTTACATTCTTTATCACATCGCCCGTAATCGGATCGTATTGACACTCCAGCTTAAAGCGTTGCTCTTTTTTTGCAAATATCCAAAATCCGGATTTTACAGGCAGCGGGTTAAAGGCTATGTCCTGCGCCCATGGGTTTTGCGCCGCTACCGCCAGCTCTACTTCCTCCACGCTATAAGGTACAGTTATATCATATTCCTTTGTTGCGGCAGAAAAGCCTTTTATTAAGTCCTCGGGCTTTGCAGGCTTTGTATCATAGGCTTGCAACAGCTTAAGGCTGCTGTCTGTAGATTTTGCATCTCGCGTAACGCTGTATATATATTTATTTACAAGGCCGGATTCGGCAGTAACCATAAGGGTAAATGTTTTTTTAACCAGTGCGTCTGTAGGCAAAACTATTTCCTTGGCGGCTCCGCTTTGCACTGTTTCCAAGGTGCCGTCATCATGCTCTATATCTATGATTTTTATAGCGTCAGACGCCGCAACACGCGGCTTTATTTTAATTTTAGTCGCCTTGTTTGGCACAGTTATATCATATTTATTCGTAAGCGGTGCAAAGCTATACTTAAATAAGCTGTTTGGATACATTTCGTCAAGCAAGCCTTGGTCTTGCGTATTATTGGCTATCAGCTCTATATCCATTTTGTCCAAGCTTGCGTCTGTGTTTGGGCTTGAGTCGCGGATTTCGATTATTTTATCCACGCCCTTACGCGTCATCAATGCGCCTAAATCGTCGTAAAACTCTACTATAAAATGTATTTGTCCCGATTTTTTCGCCGTAATCTCCACGTTAGTATCGGTACCCTTATTCAGTATCTCCGTGCCAAGTGGCGTTACGCGCTCGCTGCCGTCCAGCCTTACCTCTATGTCCTCGCCTTGGCCGCCTGTGGTGCGCATGATTACTTTAGACGCAGTACCGCGCCCACTGCCAAAGGTAAGTGCCGCGGAAAATTTGTATGGGCCTACGGGCTTTTCGGGATATTTCTCGGCGGCACCGTTGTACACGTCCATCTTTTTCGGTATTTCGGTTATTGCTTCCACTTTTTCGGGCGGAGTCTTGCCCGGATCACCTGTCCATTTTAGGTTTGTGGTAAACCGTGCGGAAATACCCGTGCCGTATATCAGCACAGGTATTTTACCAAAGCCCGTGCTTTCGGTTACATTGCCCTTTGCGTCTTTATATTCTGCCTTTACGGTTAAATTGCCTGCCATATCCTCCTCGGGAATAGGCGATACAACAAAGCTGGTTTTGCCGTTTAGGGTTTTCACCTTAACGTATTCCTGATATTTGCCGTCTGCGGCTTCCCATGCCCATGTAAGCTTTATGTCTACATTGTCTTGATGCACTGTAGAAACCACGCCGAAGGACGGCGTTCTGATGCTGCTTAGGCTGTCGCCCTCAGCAAGCTGAACATATGGCTCTTTTTTGCCGTCTTGCCCTTCAAAAACAGGGTAGTTTACCACATCGTTTACAAGCTCGTTTACGGCTTTAAGGGGCGTGATTACCGTAAGGGCAAGCTCGTTGATAGTTTGTGGGTTAAATGTAATTTTAAACACGGTGTCTTTTTCTACCGTGGCGGAGCTATTGATATATGCCTTTAATATTATTCTTTCGCCTGTTACAGGCTCTATGGTTATGGGCAGATATTTCATTCCGCCCTCGTCTTTAGCAAATTCGCCTCCGGCGACTGTTGCGCCTTTATACTGCAAAAAGTCGCCTGTGGCGGTATTTGCCTTTGAAAAATAAATTGCACCTGTGTCGCTTTGCTTTTCCGTAGATGTAAAGCTAATGGAGCTTGGAATGGTAATGGCAAGCTCCGACGGCTGTTTCATGGCAACGTCAAAGGCAATGTTTTTCTCGCCAAGGCTCATAAGGCCTGCGCCTGTAGTAACAAAAGAGGTGTACTGCGGCTTTAAAACATAGGTTTTAGCGTCTGTGCCTACGCCTGCGCTATTTGCATTTGCCTGTACAATATAGCTTTTTTCGCCTGTAATGGTAAGGCTAGTAAGATCCTCCACACCGCCGCTTGTAACCATAAACGGTTTTTCGGTGCTTATGATAAAGTTTGCAGGCAGCTTTTTCTCCGCGCGGATATTAGTGCCCTCTACAATGCGCCTTGTTTGGCTAAGCTCCATTGTTTGGTCATCTAAAAACTTTATATAATATTTTTCGTCTGCCGCCGCGGCATGCAGCGCAGGAGTATATACAGACAGTGCGCACATCACGCATGCCATACAGCCCGATAATATTTGTTTTAAGCGTTTTTTATCATTCATTTTTATACCATCCATTGTATAATTCCATATTCAAAAGGACTTCGGATATATTGAAACAATTTGTCTAATAATATTTTCGACATATCTTTATTTATCTTAACACAAAACAGCAAAATTCACAAATTCACTTGCTCTTTTTCGCAAATTTAGGCACGAATATTTAATTTGCGCAAGCTTTGCTTTAATGCTTGCAATGCTATTAGTGCGGTGATACAATAATTGCATATGTGATTATATAGCAACTTGACTTATTATTGTCCTTGTACACAACATTTTGTCAAGTTGCATACAGAAAAGACGTGGCTTTAGTAAGACAATCAAAAGTAAAATTGCTGTAATGCCAAACATTTTGCCGCAAATATGGTAGCTTTG
>JAVWZM010000021.1:0-33942 GCA_036661035.1 Oscillospiraceae bacterium | reverse complement strand
TTTGAATATGCTCTACCTTTTTTTCGTTTTATTTGAGCTCTATTCGTTGCGTACCCCAACATTTAGTATAGAGCCAATAAAAATCACCGACAAGCTTTTTCTAATGTAGCTTGTCGGTGATTTTGAATTTATTCTCTTAATGGTAGAATATCGCTGCTACGCGCCAAGCTTTGCCACTGCGTATTTGCCGCAGATTTTACCGGGCAAAACAAAACGCGCACAGCTTGGTATCACTTCCACGTCTAGGCATGCCACGCTTGAACATTCGCCATCTATATTTGCTATAACGTTTTGCCCGTCTTTTGGTGTTATTTTAACCTTGCGCGCGTTGAAGTAGGTTAAAATATCCGAAAGCTCTTCTATTACTTTGCCGTCTTTGATATGCTCGCCGTTTTTGTATTTTGCAAGCACACTTGCAATGCGTAAACGGCTGATTTTTTTAACCATTACCACTTCCAAAAGCCCGTCCTGCAAATCCGCAGTGGGTGCTGCGTTAAAACCACCGCCATAAGCCTTGCCGTTGCAAACAGCTGCCAAAAGAAAATTGCCGTCAAAGCTTTTACCGTCTACTTCTATCGTTACTTTTTTGCCAAGCTTTGAACAAAGCTGCTCTATAATAGACATTGTATATGCCATTTGCCCTCCGCAAAGAGGAAAGCGGCGAAACTTTGGTATGGCATATGCCACATCGGAATCTATACCTACAGATGATATAGCCGCTGATATGCCGCCATTTGCGCGCATTAAGTCTATCATAATGGGGCAGCCGTCGATATTGTCTTTTAAATCTCTGAAATCCTCTGCTTCGCCAAAATTGCGAACAAAATCGTTGCCTGAGCCGCATGGCACGCAGGACACCTCTGCATTATCATGGCCATAAATACCTGCGAAGACTTCGTTTAACGTGCCGTCCCCTCCGCAAGCATATAGGCGCACATGCTCACCGCTATTGGCATATTTTTGTGCAATTTCCGTCGCATGTCCACGATGTGTCGTACATTCTATTATGTAATCAAGGCCATTTGCGGCCTCATTGATATGTGATATAAGGAATTTGCTTGCATCTTCCTTGCCGGAAACTGGATTTACAATAAATACATGTTTCATTTAAGTTGCCTCCTGTTTATATGCATAGCAATGTGCGCACACATTGCTATTGCGCATCGACCTTTGGTCGGCGCATAGAATCGCCCCGCGAGGGAATAATATAGCAACTTGTACTTTATTCAAAAATTTTACGTATCAATGATAGTTGCTATATATATATATTCTAATACATTTTTATCAATTATACAATAATGTAAATGTTTGCTAGACCATTTTTGTGAAACATGTAGATATTTATGCACATAATATATACATTATCAATATTGCTGTGAGGTGTGTATCGTGGACATTATAAAGGTTTTTATCGCAAGTATTGCGTCTATTATTGTACTTTTTTTACTTGCCAAGCTGATAGGCAACCGTCAGGTAAACCAAATGAGCTTATTCGACTATATTATCGGCATAACCATAGGTTCTATAGCCGCAGAAATGTCCACAGCCCTTGAGGGCGATTTTTTAAAGCCGCTTATCGCCATGATTGTTTACGGCGTGGCGGCGGCACTTATAGATATTTTAACATGTAAATCTATTAAGCTACGCAAAATTTTAACAGGCACTCCCCTTGTGCTTTTTGAGGACGGAAAGCTTTTTGAAAAGAATTTATTCGCATCTAAGCTTGATATTAACGAGTTTTTAACGCAATGCCGAGTGGCAGGGTTTTTTGACCTTGCGCAGTTGAAAACCGCAATATTAGAAACAAATGGGCAAATAAGCTTTATGCCCCTTTCCGAAAATCGCCCTGTTACACCGCGCGACCTTAAGCTGACGCCAGACGCCGAGGGTTTAACTGTAAATTTAATATTAGACGGAAAAGTTTTGTTGGATAATTTAAAATACAGCGGCAAAGATGACATATGGTTAAAAAAACAGCTTGCCGAAAATGGCGTGCGTTCGGAAAAAGACATTTTCCTTGCGACATGCGATATATCAGGCAAGCTGACTGTTTATAAATATACAAACAAAAAGGTTGATAAAGAGATTTTCCAGTGAATTTGCATTAATAGCGAGTAAATAATTATTGTCGTTTAAGTTTACACTTTTATTTTATTTGTACCACAAGGAATACACAAACACCAGTGCTGCAAAAAACAGTAAAACCGCGCACAAGAAATTGGCTTGTCTTATTTCCATTTTATCCGCAAGCTCTTTGTTATCGAGGAGCGCAGATTGATATTTTTTGCTTGTAATTAAATTTGTTGCATCGGGAAATTTGGCGAAATACACAATTAGCAAATACAGCAATGCCTCGGCTACAATAGCCGTTATAACGGCCGGAGAATGGCTGCGCAAAATGGGAATTACATTTCCCAGCACAAAAAGTATCGCCGAAAACGCCAACATGAAAACATGTGGTTTTGTGAAAGACCTGCGCCGCATAACAACACCTTCTTTACAATATTTGAGCTTAATATTAGGTAATTTACGAAGCCGGTATACTCGCATTTATCTTGCAAATTTTCTGCATGCTTTGCTTAATTTTATTGTAACTACAATTGAAGTTTTTGTCAATGCATCGTGATAATCTTTATAAAATCTCAGCTTTGTTTTCGCCTTGTGTTTTAACATTCAACTACAATATTATTTCAAAAACACCTTGACGCAATTCTTCTTTTATGTGTGGCTACCACCAACAGTTGACAAGGTGCCGTTTTCTTTTATTGGTAGTCACTCCCAACAGTTGACAAAGTGCCTTTTTCTTTTATTGGTAGCCACCCCCAACATTTAGTATAGAGCCTATATTAAGTATAAATAAAAACGCGCCCTATCAATACAGGGCGCGTTTTTGAGGAGGATATGGAATTATTTAAACTGTTACGTCAATGTTAATTATACTTGTGCGTTAGTGCGCACATGTAATTAAGCTTTTTGATGCAAGAGCCAACAAGCTTGCTCTATTAAGGCTGCTTTAGCAGTTTAATTATGCATTTGCGCTATATATTTATTTGAAATAACGTGCATGCAAGCCAGCAAAGCCTTTGCCGTGACGGGCTTCGTCTTTTGCCATTTCATGTACTGTATCGTGAATGGCGTCAAGGTTAAGCTCTTTCGCTTTCTTTGCAAGGTCCATTTTGCCGCCGCATGCGCCATGCTCTGCATCTATGCGCATTTCAAGGTTTTTCTTTGTGCTGTTTGTAAGCACTTCGCCCAAAAGCTCTGCAAATTTAGCTGCATGCTCAGCTTCTTCAAATGCATAACGCTTGTATGCCTCTGCAATTTCAGGATATCCTTCGCGGTCTGCTACGCGGCTCATGGCTAGGTACATGCCTACTTCGCTACATTCGCCTGTAAAGTTCATGCGAAGACCTTCTACGATTTCTGCATCTGCGCCCTTGGCAACGCCAACCTCATGCTCTGCCGCATAAACCATGCTCTCTGTTTTCTCTACAAATTTAGATGCCGGTGCTTTACATACCGGGCAAAATTCAGGCGCTGAATCGCCCTCGTGAACATAACCACATACTGTGCATACAAATTTAGCCATTTTAATTTCCTCCGTCAATTCATAAATATTTTTGTTTCTTAAAGTTGTTTTTCTTCTGTGATTAAACTATACCATATTCGTATACTTAAAGTCAACACTTATTTTGTATTTTAACATACATTTTTTAAAATAGATTATTTTTCTTTGTAAATCCCAAGTTTTTTAAGAGCCGGCATAACCGCATTTAGGCTTATGGACGTAATGCTACCCATTACTACACCGGAAATAAGCAAGATCGGTAAATAATAAACAGTGTAAGCAGAGCCTGTTACTACAAAGCTAAGTGCTATTAATTGCCCGATATTATGCGCCACCGCGCCTGTAACAGAAAATATCAGCAAGCTTATTTTAAATGGCAAATACGTGAGCAATATTAATATTAAGCAAGAAAAAAAGCCACCGGAAAGGCTGAGAACTCCTGCGATAAATCCGCGTGTAAGCATAGCAAAGCCGCCCTTTAGCACCGCTAAAAGTACAGCTTGAGGCTTGCCTATATAAAACAGCGCAAACATTACTACTATATTGCTAAGCCCAAGCTTTACCCCCGGCGGCAAGCCAAATATAGGCGTAAGCATGCCCTCTGCAAAAGAAAGAACTATCGCAAGGGCAAAAAGCATGCCTGTAAGCGCAACAGAACGTGTAGAAAACTTTTTCAAAACATTCTCCCTTGATTTTGAGATTAGCACTAGATAAATATTACCTTATAGGTACCGCCTGTGTCTTTATTTAATTCAAAAGAATTCTCTAAGGATTTTGACACATACAATGTATTATCTTCGCAAAGCATCATCACTTTGCCACCGTTTTTCATATATTCTATGGTTTTATCTTTTCCCCAAACAAAGAGTGTAGTGGAATAAAAATCCGCCACGGTGCCGTCTTTATTTAAAACGCCTACAGATATAATATCGCTTTCGGCAGGTGCGCCGGTAACAGGGCTTAAAATATGATGATATCGTTTGCCGTTTTCTTCAAAAAAGCGTTCATATCCGCCTGAAACTGCAAAAACCTCGTCTTGCATCGTAATAGAAGCAATGTATGCGTTGGCATCTGCTTTTGGGTTACGAAAACCTATGCGCGATAAACTGCCGTCCGGTTTTGTACCCTTTACATAAATATTTCCGCCAATTGAAAGAACCGCACTTTTGATATCGTATTTATTATATATGTCCTTTGCTATATTACAGGCTGTGCCTTTGGCAATGCCCCCAAGGTCTATGGCGGCTCCTGTGTTTTTAAGCATAACTTCATTGTTTTCGCACAAAATAATATCGTTATCATTTACAAGCGGCAATAGCGTGTCTATCTCGCTTTGCGGTACCACGCGCGGCGCATCTCCCGTGATGCCCCATGCAAGGGTGAGGGGCGCAATGGTAAGTGCAAATGCATTGTCTGAGGCTTGCGAAAGCTCTTTCCCTTGTTTTAATATTGCAAAGGTCTGTGCCTTTACAGGTATCGGCTTGCCGTTTCCAGATGCAGCATTTATCCTAGATATATCGCTGTTTTCTTTAAATAATGAAAGCTCGTTTTCGAAGCTTATAAAGCTTTTTTCGGTTTCCTCCATAGCTTTTTGCGCATTTGTGCCGTATAGCTTTTGCTCTATTACAGTACTCATGGCAAAGGTGGACGAGGTGTATCTTGTGTTTGCGTTATTATGTTGCACTATTGCATATATACCTACAGCGGCTAATACGCCTACGCCGCAAAACGCTAAAATTGCAGATTTTTTCATTTTCTTCTCCTTAATGTATATAGAAATTGTAATAATTAATATTGGTCATGTCAAGCTTTTTTGAATTGGCTTAACAGAAAAGCTACATTTAAAACTATTTTCTCAAAAAGCATACATAGCTTTGCAAAGGGAGAAAGCTTATTTATTGCCTTGCATTTTTTTGGCTATCTTGAAACTAATATGCAATAAACCTTACATTTAAATTGTATATAAATTGTGTAATTCGGTAACACTTTGTCAAAGCTATTGCAAAAATACGTGCATTAGTGTAAGATAAAAAAGTAAATATTTACTACGAAAGGAAAATAAAACTATGAAAAAACTATTTGCAGCTTTTGCTGCCGTTATAATGATTACAGCCGCTTTTACTTCCTGCGGCAAGAGCAGCGCAAGCTATAATCTTGAGGATTTGTTTACTGCCGTAGAGTCGTCTGTAAAAATAGACAATCCTATTGATTTTACAGATGACGACCTTCAATATACTGCCGGCATAAACAAAGAAGATGTTGAAGAATATAAGGGCAAAGTAACAAACACTAATGGCGAGGCAGGCAAGCTGCTTGTTGTAAAAGCAAAAGCAGGCAAAGCAGATGCCGTTAAAGCAAGCCTTGAAACAATGCGCGCAGGCGACGTTTCCTATCTTGGCAATTATCCTGAATTTGCCCTTGCAAAAAGCATTGCCGAGGCGGCACGCATAGTGGTAAAGGGCGATTATATCATTTATGCTGTTGGCGGCGACAAAGCTGTTGCCGAAAAAGACGGTGCCGAAAAAGCCTATGAGCCTATCGACCTTGCCATAAGCGAGGCATTTAAATAAGCCGGATAAAGTAATGATGCGCCACTTGCAGCGTTTGCGATATAGCAAGCGAAGCTTTGGTGTTTACAGCCGGTACTGCAATTACAGTACCGGCTTTTGTATGCAATTTAAGGAGTTGATTTTTTGATATTCAGTACCGCGCTATTTCTTTTTAGGTTTTTACCGATAACGCTTGCTCTATATTATCTTGCACCTGCACGCATGAAAAATACTGTGCTGTTTATTTGCAGCCTTGTTTTTTATTCTTGGGGCGAGGTAAAGCTGTTCCCTGTAATGGTGGTGCTGATATTAATAAATTACATTTCCGGCCTTGGCATGGAAAAATATGCAGAAAACCTTAAAATCAAACGTGCATTTTTGCTATTTTCGGTTATCGGCAGTCTTTCAATGCTTATTTTCTTTAAATATACCGATTTTTTTATTACGAATATCAATACCATTTTCGGAAGTTCTATTGGGATTTTAGATCTTGTATTGCCACTTGGCATCAGCTTTTACACTTTTCAAACAATGAGCTATTCTATAGATGTATACCGCGGCGATGTGCCAACAGAGCATAATATTATCAATTTTGGCGCGTATGTGGTAATGTTTCCGCAGCTTATTGCAGGGCCAATTGTAAAATACCGCGATGTTGCGGAACGTTTGCACGTATTAAAAGGCAGAGTTACCATGAGCCGCATCGACGAGGGCATCTCCCTTTTAATCTTTGGGCTTGCAAAAAAAGTGCTTTTGGCAGACGGTATCAGCGCCCTTTGGTACGACATTATCGGAAGATATTCAGGCGGCAAGCTTGATGTGGCAGGTATTGGCCTTGCAAATGCCTCCACTCCCCTTGTATGGCTTGGCATTATTGCATATACCTTACAGATTTATTTCGATTTTTCGGGATATTCCATGATGGGTATTGGCATGGGCAAGATGCTTGGGTTCGATTTCCCCGACAACTTTAATTTGCCTTATATTTCTAAAAGCATTACAGAGTTTTGGCGACGCTGGCATATCACGCTTTCAAGCTGGTTTAAAGAATATGTATACATTCCTCTTGGCGGCAACCGCAACGGCATTAAAAGGCAGCTTGTAAATATATTTATTGTATGGTTTTTAACGGGCTTTTGGCACGGTGCAAACTGGAACTTTATTTTATGGGGCATGTATTATTTTGTATTGCTGACGATAGAAAAGCTTTGGCTTTTGCCACACCTTAAAAAAGGCAAGATTTGGCCGCATATTTATACCATGCTAGCGGTAATTATCGGCTGGGCTTTGTTTGTGGGCAACGATATGGGTGTTAGCTTTGGGCTTTTGTTTGAAAAGCTATTTGTACCCTCCGGCGGCATTGGCATATGGTATTATTTACGCAATTATGGGTTGCTACTTACCGTGGGCGTTTTGTGCGCAACGCCGCTTCCCATTAAACTGTACGACAAAATTAAAGAAAACACGCTAATGCGTGGGCTTGTGCTGGCACTGGTGTTTTTTGTAACTATCGCGTATATGGTAGACGCCACCAACAGTCCGTTTCTATACTATAGGTTTTAAGGAGGGATAAATAATGAAGGACAGCATCAAAAAATATCCTGTTGTATATCTTTTCTTTGTGTTTTTATTTTGCTTTGCTATACTAGACGCCATTTGGCCGAAAAGGCAAACTTCAGAGCTTGAAAACCGCGAGCTTGCGCAATATCCCACCATTACCCTTGAGGGTGTTGTGTCTAACAAATGGATGCAAAGCTACGAAAAATACATTAAAGACCAAATTGTTTTTCGCGACGAATGGATAGACATTAAGAGCCGCTGCGAAAACATGCTGCTTAAAACCGAAAATAACGGCGTTTGGTTCGGCAAAAAAGACAATGTATTATTCCAGAAATTTATATCCGTTACTGATAAACAGTTGCGCGATAACACAAATTTTCTTTCCGATTTTGCGGTGCGTCACCCCAATATGGTAAGCACCATGATAGTGCCATCTGCAAGCCTTGTATGGCAGGACAAGCTACCCTTTGCGGCACCTGTGGTAAATGAGGGTGCATACCTTGACGCAATGTTCAAGAGCCTTCAAGATGCCGGTGCAAACGTGATAGATTTACGCAAAGCATTTGAGGAGCATAAGGACGAGCAGCTTTATTACCGTAATGACCACCACTGGACAAGCGACGGCGCATATATCGCCTATGAGGAATTTGCCAAAAGCCAAAAGCTTGTTCCCTTTGACAAGGGCAAATATAAGGCAAATGTGCAAGAGGGCTTTTACGGCACCAATTATTCAAAATCCCGTTATCAAATGGCGGTGGCAGATAGCATCACATGGTACGATATTCCAAACACCTTAACCGTGCATAAAATGGACGCCGCTGATACCAAAACCGAAATGAACATCTACAACGCCGAAAAGTGGAAAACTCGCGACAAATACGGTGCATTTTTAAATGGTAATAACGGATATTCCACCATTAAAGGTAGCGGACAAGGCAGCATATTAATAGTAAAAGACAGCTACGCAAACTGCTTTGTACCGTATCTTGTGGATAATTACGCAGATATCGGCATCATAGATTTACGTGACACCAACGCAAAATTAGATCAGCTTATTGCCAACGAGGGCTATGAGCATGTGCTGTTTTTGTATAATTTCCAAACTTTTTCTTCCGACACTAATTTATGGAAAATAAAAAGCAAGGCATAAATATTTTGGCTATGTAATCAATTTAGCAAATGCATTTTGAAATATTTGAGTTTTATTCACCTTGCACCCCAACATTTAGTATATAGCCCATTTAGTTTAGAGCCAAAATAATAAGTGGCAATATCCGTTATATGCGGATATTGCCACTTTTGCTTTGAAGAATTTTCGTTTCTAATATTATATCGGCGCAAGCGCCATTAGATTAATTACAATAAAATCTACAATTAAATTATGAATTACATTGCGTACAGCACTTGCTAAAATCACCGCAGAAGCCATCCGCAAAATAATTTTACGCTTGCAAATCGTAAAATCGATCAAGATGAGCTTTCAATGCAGGCTGTAATGATAACAATACATTGTGCAGCTTGCGCTAAAATGCTCTGGTAATTTTCGATATTTTCAAACAACGTCGCCTGCAATAGTGGGCGACGTTTATTTTTACAAAACAAGTGTTATAACGTCTTAATAATTTTATCAACAAAGCCGCAAATTATCCTGTACATATAATTAAAAATAAGCTATACTAGAAATAGATTAAACGGCTGTATTTATTATATCTATAGGAGAAATTAAATGCAAGAGCAGAAAACAAAAAAAGGTGATACACGCAAATATAAATGGACGTCGTGCGTTACACTTACAAAACCAGAGGGCGAAATGCTTGACAAAATCATATCCGATAACGGTTGTGCCAACCTGTCACAGCTATGTAAAAAAATTGTCAAGGGCGAAGTTGCGCTATATTGAACATTTGGATTTAGTTCTGCTTGGAAACAACATTTTAATGTTGACACTATCAAATACTTTTGCTAAGGAGGTGCTGTAGCAAATGCCAGAATTAAGTAGATTTTTGGGGATTGTAATTAAGATGTTGTTTGATGATAATCAGCAACACAACACACCACATATTCATGCAACATATGGTGAATACAAAGCATCAATTTCATTAGACGGTAATTTATTAGCAGGCTCTATGCCGGCAAAACAGTTTAAACTGATTGTTGGATGGCTGGTATTGCATGAAGGCGAAGTACAAGAAGCGTGGAATAAAGCGGTGAACGGTGAACAATTTAACAAAATACCGCCAGCATTACTATAAGGAGGAATAAATATGCACGAAAAAAATGGGATTGTCTATGGCGATGCTCAATCTAATACAGTTGAAGTTACATCTGTAAAAGTACTGGATAATATGATACTCCTACTGACATTTAGTAACGGAAAAGAAAAATTATATGATTGTACTAGATTATTAGCGCAGCCTGTATTTAAACCGTTAGAAGATAATTCTATCTTCACCAATCCTCAAATTGTTGATGGCGCTGTTACTTGGGACAATGAAAAAATTGATGTTGCGCCGGAAACTATGTATGCAGATGGCTATGATTACAACAAAAAAGATGTTTTGGTAGCATAATAAAAATCAAGGAGGCATAATGTACAAAGTTCAAATGTTCCTTAAAGACAAGGAAATACCAACGCAACAGCTATGGGAAACTTTAGACGAGGCTGAAGGAATGGAGTGTTTATACAGAGTTTATTTTGAAGCTCAAGGCACACGAAATTTTACAACTAAAATAATTGAAATTGAATCAAACGCACCTTCAAAAGCACTATGATATTTTATCGTAGTGCTTTTTAATTTGTGACATTAGCATATATTATTCCTCTTGCTCGTACTGCTCTTGTTCCTCCGCCAGTGTGCCCCATTCGTCGTACAATTCTTGCTGATGAAAGCGTGTGTCCGACAAAGTATCGCATAGCTCTGTCACCTTTTCGTGGTCGCATACAACGCTTGGCAGATTAAGAGTATTTTCTATTTCTACTATGTCTGCGCCTAGCTTTTCTATCTCGTCCTCAAGCTGCTTTAGCCTTGTGCGCAGTTCTGCCTTGCGGCGGCGTTGCTCCTTGCCGTAGTTGGGCTTTGGTGCGGAAGGCTCGCTTGGCTTTGCCTGTGCGGTGGCGTTGCCGTCGTTTCTGCGGAGCATTGCCTCATAGCCATCGTATAATACTGCCTTGCAGTCTTCGATATAAAGTATAGGACATTCAAGGCTATTCATTAAATATCTGTCGTGGGTTACTAATATTAAAGTACCCTCGTATGCCGCTAATGCAAGGCCTAAGGACTCTCTTGTGTAGATGTCTAAATGGTTTGTCGGCTCGTCTAAAAACATCAAATTGGGGCGTTCCAGTAGCAATTCCGCAAAGCGCAAGCGCGCAAGCTCGCCACCCGAAAGCGCAGAGCAAGGCTTTAGCACATCTTCGCCGCGGAAATTTAGTTTAGCTAAATGGCTGCGCACTTCTAAATCTGTCATTTTAGGGTGTTTATCCCATATGGCACTTTGTACAGTGCCCATTCTTCTTCCCTGTTGCTGCTCAAAATACGCAGTTTTTGCGCCCATGCCTATGCGCACCATGCCGCCTGACGGCTTTAATTTACCTGCAAGCACGCGCAAAAGCGTGGATTTACCTGCACCGTTTGGCCCTGCTATTATCAGCCGTTCGCCACGGCGCACAGTTAAATTAAGGCTGTCAAGCAAGGGCTTGCCACCGATATTTACGCTTAGATTTTTTATGATTACCAGCTCTAAATACGGCTCAATATCATATTCAAAGCGAAATTTAAGATTTGCACCCACAACATGAGGCTTTTCGGTTACCTCCATTTTCTCTAGTACCTTGCGGCGGCTTTGCGCCATTTTGGTAGTGGAGGCACGCACTAAATTTCGGGCAATATAGTCCTCTAGCTTTTTCACCTTTTCCACGTCTGCATTGTGCTGCTTTTGCTGTAAATCTACAGCCGCCTGCTTTTGCGGAAGATAGGCTGAATAGTTGCCGCGGTATATCTGTACGCTGCCCTGCTCCATTTCAAAAATGCGGTTACACACGGCATCTAAAAAATACCTATCATGGCTTACAACTATTATAGCCCCTGTATATGCTTTAAGATAATTTTCCAGCCATTCCATTGTGGCAAAATCCAAATGGTTTGTGGGCTCATCTAATATAAGCACGTCCGGGTGCTGTAATAAAAGCTTTGCAAGGCAAAGGCGCGTATGCTCGCCCCCTGATAAGCTTGCAACATTTTGTTCGTAGCTTAAAGGCAAAAACGCCATACCGTTTAATATTTTCTTTATCTGAGAGTCCATGGTGTATCCGTCGCTTGCGTCTATTATGGCAGAAAGGCGAGAATGTTGCTCCATTATTTCTTCGCTGTCCTCGCCGTTTTCCATTTGCTTTTCAAGAGCCTTCATCTTTTGCATAGCGTCTAAAACAGGCTCGAAGGCATTTTCCATTTCTTGCCACACAGTACGTTTAACGTCAAGCTTTGAATTTTGTTCAAGATACCCAAGCACTAAATCTCGCGCAAAAGATATTTCACCGCTATCGGGCTGCAATTCTCCGCAGATAATTTTAAGCAAGGTGGTTTTACCTGCCCCGTTTTCGCCTATCATGCCTATGCGATCCTCACGCTGGATAACAGCATTTACATTAGTTAGCACTATCTCTGCGCCAAAGCTTTTGGCAAGGTTTTGCATTGTGATTAACATATTAATTTATTCCTTATTACCACTAATAAAAAATACCGCCGCTATAATACGGCGGTATCTTTATTATACAAATTATTTAAAAAGCTTGTTTAGTATAGATATGGCAAGGCTGATAAGCCCCATTACGATAAATATACCGCACATACCCATTAGCATTACGCTTAAAGATGTAATTACTTGTTCCATATTATTCTCCTTATTTAGCAATTAAGTTTAATATCAAACCGCCTGCGATAACGCTGGCAATCTGACCACCCACATTCACGCCTGCGGCGTGCATTAACAAAAAGTTTTGTGGATCTTCCTGTAAGCCCATTTTATGCACAACACGGCTGGACATTGGAAACGCCGAAATGCCGCAAGCACCAATCATGGGGTTAATTTTCTTTTTGGTAAACAGGTTGATAAACTTGGCGAACAATACGCCGCCCATTGTGTCGAACACGAAAGCAAATAGCCCTAAAAGCATAATGGCAAGTGTGCCGCCTGTAAGGAACATGTCTGCCTGCATCTGTGTTGCCACTGTGATGCCAAGGAAAATTGTGATAAGGTTGGCAAGTGCATTTTGCGCTGTTTCCGACAGGCTGTTAAGCACTGTACATTCGCGCAGAAGGTTGCCAAACATCAAAAATCCAACCAAGGATACACTGCGCGGAGCTATAAGCCCTGCAATGATTGTAACAACAATCGGGAAAAGAATACGCACTGTTTTGCTGATTGTTTTCGCCTCGTATGGCATGCGGATTAAGCGCTCTTTTTTAGTGGTAAGCATACGGATAACCGGTGGCTGTACAATAGGTACAAGCGCCATATAGCTATACGCCGCCACAATAATTGCGCCTAAATACTTAGTGGCATAGTAGTTGCCTACAAAGATAGCTGTGGGGCCGTCTGCCGCGCCTATTATTGCAACGCTGGCAGCATCTTGCAATGTAAACATGCCCGGGAAGAACACGTTTAGCCCACATGCCAAGGTAAGTGTGATAAATATGCCAAACTGCGCCGCCGCGCCGAATAGCAAAAGCTTTGGGTTTGAAAGCAGTGGCCCAAAATCTATCATGGCACCAATGCCGATAAATAAAAGCAAGGGGAAAAGCTCGTTTGCGATACCTGCGCGGAAAAGCTCGCTTAAAGCACCCGGCTCTGTAACTGTGCCAAATGTTTGGTCGATAGCTCCAGATAAAGGCAAGTTTACTAAAATTGCGCCAAAGCCCATGGGCAAAAGCAAGCTTGGCTCCATGCCTTTTTTAATTGCCAGAAAAATCAATGTGCCGCCAAGCGCCCACATCACTAGCATTTTAAGCACCTGTATACCTGTCATGCTTAAAACTGTGCCGAAAATTGCGTTGATAAATGCCGAAACTCCATCCATAGTCCAATCTCCCTCTTAATGTTTAAAGAATATGCTTACGCCACGTGAGCGTTACACCAATTTAATACGTCCTCGTATACTTCGTTGCGGTTTGTTTCGTTAAGCATCTCGTGCCTACCGTCTTTATATAGCTTAAAGGTAAAGTCCTTTACACCTGCATTTTGGATTAATTTTTCTACAGCCGCAAGGCCTTTGCCATAATCTCCCACAGGATCTTTATCACCGGAAAACATGTAAATAGGCATGTTTTTATCCAGCTTTTCTGCCCACTGCACTGTGTTTACGTCACGCAATGTACACATTAAATCGTTAAACGCACTTACTGTAAATATAAATGTGCATTTTTTATTGTTTTTATAAATATCTACTAAAGCCTCATCATGCGAAATCCAGTCGTAGGGCGTTTTATGCTGTGGTATTTGCTTTAAATAGGAGCCAAAAGCGATATTATTAATTAATTCGGAACGATATTTAGAGCCTTTTATCTTTCCGATAATTTTTGTAAGCACAATGCCTATTCCGCCAAGTGGGTTTGCACCGCCTGTGCCGCTTAGTATTAAAGCTTTAATTGTTTTTGGATATCTTACGGCATATAGCCTTGCTAAAAAGCTGCCCATGCTGTGCCCTAATAAAATAATCGGCAAATTGGGATATTGCTCTGACACAATTTCGTTCATCTTATGTAAATCTTCCACTACAAAATCTCTGCCGTCTTTTTCTGCAAAAAAGCCGTCTAATCCGCCTGCATTATCAGAGGTTTTGCCATGGCCTAAATGGTCGTTACCGCACACAATAAAGCCATGTTCCACCATAAAATTGGCAAAATTATCGTATCTTCCGATAAATTCGCACATGCCGTGAGAAATCTGCAAAACAGCGCGTGGCGTGACCGCCTCGCATTTATATATATATCCTGCTACATCGCAGGTGTTGCTTGCAGACCTAAAGCTTATGACGTTTTTCTGTATTTCCGACATTGTTAAGCTCCTCCTCTTCCATAACTACACGTAAAAGCTCCTCGTAGCCGTGGACTGTGTGTGTGGGCTTTATCTGTGTATCGTTTTGTATATCTTTAAAATTGCACCAACATGTATCAAGCCCTGCATTTGCGCCGCCCTTAATATCTGAGGATAAAGAATCTCCTATTACAAGCACCTTTTCGCGATTTGTAACGCCTAAGGAGTTAAGCGCCGCATCAAATATTTTGCGTGATGGCTTTGTAGCGCCAACAGCCTCAGAGGTGAAAATATCATCAACAAATACATCTAGGCCTGCAAGCTTCAGCCTTTCGCGCTGAACCTTATCCACGCCGTTTGACACAATGGCAATAGTGGCAACCTCCGCAAGCTCTGTAAGCATTTCATCTGCGCCGGCAATCATGTCGCTATGTGTGGCAAGCCTTTCTAGATAATAGGCGTTCATCTTTGTGCTGTCGCCTTTAACATTAAGGTGGTTAAGTAGCTTTAAAAAACGCTGGGTAAACAGCTTATTTTGCTGAATTTCGCCCTTTTCCAAAGCCGCCCAAAGCTCGTTGTTTATATTGCGATAAATTTCTAAAACCTCATCGGTATCAGGTAAATTAAAATGCTGCATAGTTTCGCTGAAGGCGCAAACCATGGACGCGTCAAAATCCAGTAAGGTATCATCTGTATCTATTAAAAGGCAATTATAGTAAGCCAAAATCTAGCACCCTTTCCGTAAATATATATTTATATTATCGCTTATTTCGTTAATTTAGTCAATAGAACATGTTTAATAAAGCGCAAAAGCACAAAAAAAAAGAACAAAAAAACAGACGCCTCATAAACAAATACATGACATCTGTTGTATAAAAAGCTTATTCTATCTGCCATGCTATTGCATATGCATGATTAGAGCTTTAAAATCCAAATTCGTTTTTAACGCTGCGAGAGAATAATTCTTTCAATGATAAATCCGCATTTTTGTTTTCATATAAAATAGAATAAACCGTTTCACAAATAGGCATTTCTACATGAAATTCACGAGAAAGCTTTACTATTGCTTTTGATGTGGGCACGCCCTCTGCCAACGCCATATAATTTTCGCCTTTGATATAGCTTTCGCCAAAACGTCTGTTGTGGCTGTATTCTGAGAAAAGTGTCGCCTCGTAATCGCCCAAATGGCAAAGGCCATATGCCGAAAGCTCGCTGCCGCCCATTGCTTTAATAAGCCTTGCCACTTCTCGCGCACCGCGCGCCATCAACGCACCCTTTAGGCTTGAAATGCCTTTTCCGTCCAGCATACCTGCGGCTATTCCAACCACATTTTTTGCGGCGGCGCCTATTTCGGTGCCTATTAAATCGTTGCCCTTATAAAGCCGTATTAAATCAGAATTAAGGTTATCGACTATATAATCTATTGTTCCTGCATCTGCGGAATCTATCACCATACAGTTTGGTATACCTGCCACAAAGTCCTGCACGTGGCCGGGGCCTACCCATACGGCAAGCTTATACTGCTGCCGCAATACCTCTGCAACTACCTCGGATAAGCGCATGCCTGTATCAGCCTCTATGCCCTTCATGCAAAGGATAAAGGTTTTGCCGCCAATATCATAGCTATTTATTTCTTCCATCAAATTGCGCAAATGCTGCGCACCGATAGATATAATAATCACATCTGAAAATTGCAGTGCAGCTTTAAGTGAGCTTGTAAGTGCTACCGAGCTTGGCAGTGTGAGATATTCGTTTTTACGTGTTTCGCGCAGTGCCGCATATGCCGACGATTGTTCCCTGCCATAAAGGCAAACCTCGTGGTTTTGCCCATGATAATACGCCAAAAACGAACCCCAACGCCCACAGCCTAAAACGGAAATCTTCATAAACAGCTCTCCTTTAAATTATGTATTGGGGCAGTGTTTCCTTAAATAAACGTGCATGTTTAATTAAGGTGTAGGTGTAGGCGGTGTAGGTGTGGGTGGAGACACCGTAGCATCAGAGCTTGCCGGTGGAGTAGGTGGCGTAGGAGGAGGTGCCGGAACATCATTAATAGTAAGCGATATGCTGCCCGTTGCCGTGCCTATGCTTGCCACAATACTGGCACTTCCTTTAGCAGATGCGGGGTGCGTGTACGTAGCGCCCTTGCCAACCTCGGCGCCATTTACCGTCCAAACCACATTTGCGGCATCGGCATTTTTTACTGTTGCTGTAAATGTAACAGGAGTGCCCACTGTAGTAACATTATTCCCCGTAACTGTTACACTGACAGGCAAAACCTTTTTGTTTACTTTTATTTTAACCGCAACGGCATCTTTTGCGCCGTCTATGCTTGCAATAACAGTATGGTCGCCCACAGCTAATGCAGCAGTATAGGTGTCGCCTGTATGCACATGTACGCCATCTGTATTCCATGCCACATTTTTAGCTTCTGCTTTGCCTGTAACTGTGGCTTTAATAGAAAACGACTGGCCTTCCTCAACAATAATATTGTTTTGGTCAAGGGTTAATACGATTGGATCTGCCTTTTTTACAAATTCAGCGGTAAACGTAGCTTTTTCTTTAATGTCTTTATCTGTGCGCGAAGCACTTGTGTTGCCGTCGCTCCATTTTACGAAATCGTAGCCTTCTGCCGGCACTGCAGTAACTGTAAAGCTGGTGTTTTCTTTGTCAAAGGTAAAGGTGCGTGTGGTAAGCCCCTCAAAACCATCGCCTTTTAAAGAGCCAAGTGCCTTTCCATCTGCCACTTTTACATTGTAGCTTACAATTGCGCTTTTAACAGCCACCACAGACGAGCTTATTGTGCTTGATGCAACAGGCGCTTTGCGGCGTGTTGGGATATTTTTAGTGTCCGGACGGCGGTCTTTAGACGTAAATTCGTGCTTTGACACATATTCCGTCATTGCCTTTGCGCCGCTTTCGCTTAAATGTATTCCGTCTTTGGCGTCATAATATTGCGGCTTTCCAAAGCCATCGTCGCCACGTAAAAATTCGTTGGTGTTTATAAGCTTTAAATCAAGCTCCTGCGCCATATCGGCAAGGGCTATATTAAAAGCGTCTATTGTTTGCATGCTGATATTATTATACGTGCGTTTTTTTGCAACGGGCGGCACGGTATTAACTATAATGTCGCAATGTGGATATGCTTTTTGAATGGACGCAATTACAGCTTTATAGGTTTTAATAAATTCTGCCGGCTTTGTACTGCCGTCTGCATCGTTTGTGCCAAAAGTCATTACTATGCGCCGTGGTTTCATTTTGGCGATAGCTTGCGGAATAGTATATGCTTTATCGTCTTTATTAAAATAAATACACGCGTCTGACGCGGCAGTTGTGATGCCCATGCCGGATTTGCCTACAAAATTATCCATGCTAATCTGTTCATACATCATAAGGCGCTCTGTGTTAGAGTCGCCGACAAAAACGGTTTCTTTTAGATAATTTGTGTCTTTTACGCCTGTTTCTTCAAGTATGGTACCTTTTAGTTTTTCTAAATCCAATATGCTGCCGTCTTTTTTATAGGTGGCGTCTGTAGCCATATCGGAGCTTGAGTTAGATGCACTTTGGGACATGGAATTGCCGTCATCTTTTTTACCGCCAAACAAAATGACTGAGGAGGCGATTACAACTATAAGAAAAAGAACGGCACAGCCTGCTATTACGTAGCATGCCAGCTTTTGTTTTTGCGGCAATTTGGAAAAATTTTTAAAAGAAAATTTGTTATTCATAAAGCTCACCTTTTTTATTTGCGATAAGATAATCGCCTAAATCTTGTGTTGTTTCAGAAAGATAAACAGGGTTGTAAGCTGCAAGTTCTTTCTTTGGGCCGTATCCGTACAACACGCCTATAGCCTTTATATTGCAATTTTGCGCACCAACTAAATCGTGGTATCTGTCGCCTATCATAACAGGTGTGCAGCCTTTTAAATTGGGCTGAGATAAAACGTCATTTAGCACATCGGTTTTGCTTTCTATCTTGCCGTCCAGTGAGGATCCGCCAATATAATCGAACAATGTATCAAGCGCATAATGCTGCAAAATACGTTTTGCAAACACCTGAGGCTTAGTGGTGGCGAGTGCCAGCTTATATCCGCTAAGCTTTAAACGTTTAAGCAGTTTTTCTATCCCATCATACAGCTCGCACTCAAATAAACCTGTAACGCTGTATTTTTCGCGATAAAACTCAATAGCCGCTTGTATGCTTTCTTGAGGTAAAAAGTCCGAAAATGTTTCGCGCAAAGGCGGCCCTAGATATTTTTCTTTATTCGCACACACAAATTCTATATTAAACTTAGACAGTGCATATTCGATACAGTCGTACACGCCGGGTGCTGAATCTATTATAGTGCCGTCTAAATCGAATAAAGCTAAATTGAAATCCAACTGATAAACACAACCTTTTCATTTTACGATATTTATAATGTTATTAACGTTTCAAAGCCACAATATATTTCATGTATATTTACATAGCAAAAGCTACAATAACCGTATTATTATAACATAATATACCGTTTTTGTAAAATATCTGTGTAAATAATGTAATTTTTCTGTTTTGAATTTCAAAATATGCTTCCGGCTTTTATTATAGTTTTACTTAAATCTTCCCGAAAAATCGTGTTATTGCTGTTTAGGCTTGCAAGCACTACGCCGGATTTTTCGCCATGTGACGTAGCGTGTACAAAATTGCCTTTTCCGATATACATTGCAACATGCCCCGGAAAATAAAGCAAATCTCCTTTTTGAATGTCGGCAATATTAATTTCGTGCACGGGAAAGCCGAGTTCTATTTTTGCGTCACGATATATGGCTATGCCCTCCTGCAAATACGCCATGGACACAAGGCCGCTGCAATCAATACCAAGGGGCGTTTTACCGCCCCAACGGTATTGCGTGCCAAGATATGAAAGTGCGTTTTTATATACAGCATTTCGCAGCTCTGCCTCAGATTTATCGCCTTTTGTAAAGCACACCCTTCGCAGATGCTCGGCTTTAATATATCCCACATCTTCGTTTGGTAATATCACTTTTTGCCAAAAATCTGTGTTTGGCACACCTATTACGCCTATTATGCAGGCTCTTGGCAAGGATATTATTCGCTTTGCCTTAACATCGGTTTTGCTAAGCACGTCTGCATATTTTGCGCTTATCATCAATTTATCTTGGTTTTCCCAAGCCTGCACCGCATTATTGCCGAATAATAATGCATCTTTTGCAAGCCAGCCTTTATAGCGATATTCTGTGTTAATTAAAAAGTAATCGTCTTTACAGCCTAAAATATCCACAAAATTTCCGAAAAGCACTTCGTCTGTAATTTGCGAATATTTGCATGGCTCTTTATGCAATTCTGTTATGGGGTTTATAACTATCGCTTTCATATACATTCTCCTTTAAAATGCTCTGCTCTAAAGAATAATACTATAGTAAAAGCTATATGTTAATTTGCCCGTTAAAATGAATTAGCACAAAACCAATGGCTAAATTTTAGCCATTGGTTTTGTGCCATTATAGTTTTATTAGGTGTTTGCAAAGGCTGAAAAAGCCTTGTACGTCATGTAAACGTCCAGCTTTGCCACCAGCTCAAAGGGCGCATGCATGGAAAGCATCGGCACGCCGATATCCACAACGTCAACATTGCGGTTAGCTATGTATTTTGCCACTGTACCGCCGCCGCCGCAATCTACCTTGCCAAGCTCGCCCGTCTGCCACAATACATTTGCTTTATCAAGCAAATTGGTAACAAAGCCCATCATCTCGGCGTTTGCATCGTTTGTGTCGTACTTGCCTCTTGAGCCTGTATATTTTGTAATAACCACGCCGCGGTTAATGTATGCCGCATTACGAGGATCCAGCACATCAGGGAAAGTAGGATCAAAGGCTGCGTTTACATCGGCGGAAAGGCATTTTGAGTTAACCAGCATTTTTTTGTAATTTGCCTTTTGCATATCAGCCAAAAAGCCAAGAAAGTGGAAAACATAATCGCTGTTCAGCCCTGTGCTGCCGTCGGAGCCTGTTTCCTCTTTATCTGTAAGCACACAAACAGTGGTGTATTCCGGATTTTCTATTGATATTTGCGCTTGCAATGCAGTATATGCGCACACTCTGTCGTCGTGGCCGTATGCGCCGATTAAGCTGCGGTCAAAGCCAATATCTCTCGCCTTATACGCAGGCACCGCTTCTATCTCTGCCCTTGTAAAATCGCGCTCGGTAATGCCGTATTTTTCGTTGAGCATTTGCATGGTGTGCAGCTTTACACGATCCTTTACATCTTCGTCAGCATATGGAATAGAGCCTACTAAAATATTAAGCTCCTCGCCTTTTAGCCCGTCGTTTAAGCTGCGCTTACTTTGCTCTGCCGCAAGATGCGGCAAAAGGTCTGTTACGCAAAAAATGGGATCTGCGTCGTCCTCGCCCACGTTGATTTCCACTGTTTCGCCGTTTGGTTTTATTACCACGCCGTGCAGCGAAAGAGGTGTTGCGCCCCACTGATATTTGCGTATTCCGCCATAATAATGGGTTTTAAACAGCGACAAATCGCTATCTTCATATAATGGGTTTGGCTTTAGGTCAAGGCGTGGCGAGTCGATATGCGCAACCATTAGCCTCACGCCAAGCTCTGTGCTTTTTTTGCCGATAGTGGCGCACAAAACCGCTTTATGACGATTGACAAAATATACTTTTTCTCCTGCCTTATACACGGCGTTTGTGTCAAAAGGCACATACCCATTTTTTTCTAAAATGGCAACTGCTGTTTTTACAGCCTCGCGCTCTGTTTTAGCACTGTTTAAAAATCTTTTATAGCCCTCGCAAAATTCCTGTGCCTTTTCTTCTGCGTCCGTTTGGCAATCTGCAATATGCTTTTGCTTGAAAAACAGATTGTCGCTTAAAATTTGTGCTTGTGTTTTTTCTTTTTCCATTTTTATTACTCCTTTATTTTGCAGCGGTTGCGTGAAAAGCGTATTTTTACGTCTTACACTTTTACCGTGTAGATTTCGTTGTATTTAATATAGCTTTTTTGCACTTTTTTTACATATAAGTTCATTTGCTCATATGGAAACACATTTAATGTTTGCCCGTTTTCGCTATACTCTGCATTACCTAAAAGCTTGCCCACAGTGCCCCAGCCGCTATGATATGCGGCGGCGGCAGTGGATATATCTCCGCCGTATTTTTCAAGACAAATGGAAATATAGTAAGCACCAAAACGAATACTCGTTTCGGGCGTGTATAAATCTTCAAAAGCTAATTCTTCTTCGGGTGCTATTTTTTTCTTTATCCAATCGAAGGTTTCTTCTGTCATTTGCATTAAGCCTATGGCACCTGCGCCGGATTTTGCATCTGCCTTAAATCCGCTTTCTGTGCGGATAATTGCAAATATTAAATTGGTATCCACGTTATACATGTCTGAATATTTATTTACAGTATCTGCATTTTTTTGCGGATAGCTTATTTTAATAAAATAATTATATGCCATTTGCGCCACTAAAATAGCTATTGCCAATACAATAGCTATTATTAAAAGCTTTATGATTTTTTTTTGCTTTCTAGCCATATAACTCCTTTGTAACAGATTGTAAAATCTGCTGCATTTTATTTATAAGCTCCGATTTATCTCGGCTGTTGTCTATAACATAATCGGCGCGCGCCAATAATGCGGTTTCCTGTATTTGTGCGGCCAAACGTTTTTCTGCCGTTTCGGTGCTTATGCCGTCCCTCGCTGTTATGCGCAAAATACAGTCCTCATATGGTGCGATTATCGCTATTATTTTATCGCAGTACTGCTCGAAAATTTCTCCCACAATCACAGCACCGTCTACAAAAACAAAATTATCATGGCTTTTGTGTGCAATATTCAATATCGCCTTTACAATGGCAGTGTGTGTAATATCTGTAAGTGCCTTTGCGCTTATTTCGGTTTCAAACGCCTTTTGCGCAAGCTTTACTCTGGATATGGTATTATCTGCGTTTTTAATATCTCCAAACCTTGCCGTAAGCGCATTTTGTACATCTTTGTTTTCTAAAAGCACATCACGGCTTATTTTATCGGCATCTATCACAGTATATCCCTGCGCGCGCAAATAAAGCGACACTTCGGATTTTCCGCTGCCTGAACGACCTGTAATTGCTATTATTTTGCTCAAACTGTACTACACCTCCACAATGTTGAAAGCCGCAGAGCGCAATATTCGGTTATATACAGCCATAAATTCGCCACTTTCTTCGGGGCAGCGAGCATATACAGTTTTTGCGTTTTTGGCGTCTAACTCACGCAAGGCGGAAAACAGGCGGTTTGCTTGCTCGTCCGAACTATTTTCGTGGCCATAGGTAACGCAAGGCACAGCCGAAAGGTTTTCCTCTCCTAAATAGCACAGGCGGTATGTACCGCTTTGTGCATGAGCGTTCACATATTTATTATACGCATTAAGGCTACCTTTAATTAATATCACTTCTGCCTTTGGTGCGTAATGCTTGTATTTCATGCCCGGCGACGGTGCCTGCGCACCCTGTGGCAGCATATGCAAAACAGCCTGCGACAAAAGCACCTCACAGCCAAGTGCCGCCTCTAGCTGCTCTTTGGTAATATGCCCCGGTCGCAGTAAAAGCGGTGCCTGTGTACACAGCGATATCACCGTGGACTCCACCCCTACAGCACATGCGCCGCCGTCTATTATTAGCGGTATGCGGCCGTCCATGTCGTCCATAACATGCCTTGCGGTGGTGGGGCTAGGGCTACCGGACAAGTTTGCCGAGGGTGCTGCCAATGGCACACCGGCAGCCGCAATAATATCAAGCGCCGCTTTGTGGCTTGGCATGCGCACGGCGGCTGTATCAAGCCCTGCGCACACTTCGTCTGCCACATCGGCACTGCGTGGCAACACCATAGTAAGAGGCCCCGGCCAAAATGCATTTGCTAAGGTATAACACGCACTCGGAATGTTTTGCGATATCATCGGCAACATATCCATGGAGGATATGTGCGATATCAAAGGGTTATCCTGTGGGCGTCCCTTTGCGGAAAATATCTTTTTTACTGCCTCACCATTTAAGGCACTGGCAGCAAGGCCGTAAACTGTTTCTGTCGGTATGCCCACTATTTCGCCATTTTGCAAAAGCTTTGCAGCAAGGGCTATATTTTCTTTATTTGGTGGTAATATTTGTGTTTGCAATGCTTAGCCCTCCGAGGCAGCTTTTAGCTTTTCAGCCCTGTCCGCTGTGATAAGGGCATCTATAACGTCTTCTAAATCTCCGTCTAATATTGCGTCAAGCTTGTATAATGTAAGGCCTATGCGGTGGTCTGTAAGGCGGCCTTGTGGATAATTGTATGTGCGTATGCGCTCGCTGCGGTCGCCTGTGCCCACTTGGCTTTTGCGCTCGGCAGCAAGCTTGCTGTCGTGTTCCGCTTGCTTTTGGGCAAGCAGACGGCTGCGGAGTACCTTTAATGCTTTATCTTTGTTTTTATATTGGCTGCGTTCATCTTGACATTCTACCACCATGCCCGTTGGCAAGTGAGTAACACGTATAGCGGACGAAGTTTTATTTATATGCTGGCCGCCTGCGCCTGAAGAACGGAAGGTGTCGATTTTAAGCTCCGCAGGGTTAATATCAAGCTCTACTTCCTCTGCCTCCGGCATAACCGCCACAGTTACAGTAGATGTATGCACACGTCCCTGTGTTTCCGTTTCCGGCACGCGCTGTACACGATGAACACCGCTTTCAAACTTAAAACGGCTGTATGCGCCGTCGCCCTCTATAGAAAAGCTTACTTCCTTCATGCCGCCAATTTCTGTTTCGTTGGCGTTGATAACGTCAAAACTCCAGCCCTTGCTTTGCGCGTACATGGTGTACATGCGAAAAAGGCTATGGGCAAACAGAGCGGCTTCCTCGCCACCTGCGCCTCCGCGTATTTCCACTATTACACTGCGGCTGTCGTTTTCGTCCCTTGGCAGCAGCAATATTTTCAGTTCGTCTGAAAGGCTTTGCATTTTCGTTTTGTTTTCGTCGTATTCCATTTGAGCAAGCTCTTTCATCTCAGGCTCAAGACCGCCCTCGTCCAAAAGCTCTTTTGCTTCATCAAAAGAGGCTTTGGCAGAAATATATTTATCGTATGTTTCGGCAATAGGCGTAAGGTTTTTATAATCCTTCATTAAGCTGCGATACAAATCGTTATTGCTTATTACAGATGGATCTTGCAGGCTATTGCTTATTTCCTCAAAGCGATTTCGCACCGCTTGTAATTTATCTAACATATATTTTAATCTCCTTAAAATTCACTTTTTATTATCTCTTTCTAAACATAAAAAGCAAAATAGCTACAAGGGTAACGCCTCTCGCACTACCCTTTTAATGTTTTTTTCTATTTTTGCGCGCGGTACCATTACCTCGTGGTTACAGCCTGTGCAGCGTATGCGAAAATCCATGCCGACACGCAGAACAAGAAAGCTGTTTGTGCCGCACGGGTGCGGCTTTTTGGTAATGATTGTATCTCCCACCTGTACGTCCGTACGGCTCCCCCCTATTAAATGTCAACTGCCATTTTAAGCACCGACTTTAAGATAATTACTTGGATATTATATACCAAAACGCTTTAGATAGCAAATATTTTAAATATTATAATCATATAAATAGAATATCAACAAAAAGGACGGTCGACTATAATGGCTTTTTATGCAGAGGGAATTATAAAGCAAGCTTCGCATTTTACAAAAGATGCGCTTTATCGCGCTATGCAAAATAAGGATATTTTAGAAAGCAGAGCCTTATCTTTCGATTCAAGCAAGCAATTGCATTTTGCGCTTGGTGAATACGAGGGCATTATGCCATATGAAGAATGTGCCCTTGGTGTGCGCGAAAACGAAGTGCGCGATATTGCGCTTATTACAAGAGTGGGGCGGCCTGTTTGTTTTATTATAACCGATATAGACGAAAGCCGCACACCTATTCGTGTATATCTTTCTCGCACGGTTGCACAGCTGCGTTGCAAGGAAGAATATATAAATGGGCTGGGCTGCGGAGATGTGATAAACTGCCGTGTTACACATATAGAGCAATTTGGCGCATTTTGCGACGTAGGCTGCGGAATTTCTGCGTTGTTGCCCATAGATTGCATGTCTGTTTCGCGTATCCACTCACCTCGGGACAGGGTTTATCTTGGCGAAGAATTAAAATGTGTAATAAAGGGCATCGACGAACGCGGCAGGTTTGTATTAAGCCTAAGAGAGCTACTAGGCACCTGGGAAGAAAACAGCGCGAGATTTTCGTCGGGTGAAACCGTGATTGGCATTGTGCGAAGTGTAGAAAGCTATGGCACCTTTGTGGAGCTTGCGCCAAACCTTGCAGGCCTTGCCGAGCCTAACATTGCCTTAGAGGTAGGGCAAGTAGTAAGCGTATATATTAAGAGCATTATAGCTGATAAGATGAAAATAAAATTGGTTGTTTTGCATCTTTGCGAAGATAACGGCTTTATGTTTCCTCTTGAATATTTTGACAGCTCCATACATATTGAACACTGGGTTTATTCTGTGCCAAACGCGAGCCGCACAATAGAAACACATTTTAAATGAACATACAATTTAAAGGCGCGCGTATTGCATATGCTGCACCACGCAAAAACGTATGAGCATATATACTCTCTTTACTTTTTCTTCGTTTCGCGGTATTATTGTACATATACTATAGATGCAAAAGCACTTTAGCCGTCTGCAAAGCATAAACATCTTTGCACGCCGCTTTATAAGGCATATTAAATTAGAGCATCTGCGAAAGGGGCAGCAAATGGCAGGAGAAGCTTTCAGCGCTAATGTAAAACCAGGTGGTCTTACCTCCTCTGCGCATATTCGCGTATTATTATGTTATCTTATTAAAACCACTGCAATTCCCCTTACGCGAAGCGAAATAGAATACGCGCTGCTTTCGGAGGAGCTTGTTAATTATTTTGAGCTTGCAGACGCATTGCAGGATTTAATAGACAATAAGCTTGCCACTCTTAGCGACACCGGCTATTCGCTTACCGATAAAGGACGGCAAATTGCAGATACTCTTGTGGAGGATTTGCCGCGCAGTGTGCGAGAATGTGCCATAAATGCCGTGATACAGGCGCAGCAATTTGCCCGTAAAAAAGCACAGCATAAGGCAGATATCGAGCAGCTTTCCAACGGCTGCAATGTGCATTGCCACATTTCTGATATGGGCGGAGAAGTATTCAATTTTTCGCTTTATTTGCCCGATATGCTAACGGCAAAAGCTGCACGGGATAAATTTGTAAATAGCGGCAGTGAGATATACAGCTTAATGCTTGCAGGGCTTACAGGTAATAAACAGCTGGCAAAAGAAGCTATAGATAAAATATAATATTTACAAATCCTTTTTATCAGGGATTTGTAAATAATTGTTGGTTTTGCTTGTGCATTTTTACAACATTTAACAAATAACCATAAAAGATAGTAAAACGGCAAGGATTTGAGTGTTTGCTCATACCCTTGCCGTTTTTTATTGTATTGCAATAACGTTTTATATAAAAAAATAATATACGCAAAACACGCCGCATAAGAAAGCATTTCACTTGCCCTTTGTTCCGCCCTCTACTACGCCTTTTCTTGCAAAAACGCTTGTGATAGTTTTAAAAAATATCTTCACATCAAGGCAAAAGCATATATGCTCTGCATAATATCCGTCAAGTTCCGCTTTTACGGATATCGGCAGCTCGTCGCGGCCATTTATCTGCGCATAGCCTGTAAGCCCCGGCACTAAAGAGTTTGCGCCGTATTTGTCGCGCTCTGCAATTAGATCGTCTTGGTTCCACAGCGCCGGTCGCGGGCCTATAATGCTCATTTGCCCTATTAAAATGTTGATTATCTGAGGTAATTCGTCTAGGCTTGTTTTGCGCAAAATTTTGCCTGCTTTTGTTATTTGCAGTTCCGGATTTTGCAAAAGATGCGTTGGCACGTCTTTTGGTGTGTCTGCAAACATAGTGCGGAATTTAAGAATATTAAAATATCCTTTATCTTTTCCTACACGCTTTTGCCTAAAAAGTATAGGGCCTTTTGAATCAAGCTTTATCCAAGCCGATAAAATCAGAAACACAGGTGACAATACAATAAGGCCGCAAAGCGATAAAACAAAATCTATTAACCGCTTAAAAAAACCTTTATACATTATCTTTCTCCCTAATCGTAATCGTGTGGCTCGTGATGAAAGGTAGGTACCATATCAATCAATGCCTGCACTAAGTTTTCGCTATTGTTGCTATATGCTATTTCTTTAAGGGCGGTCAAATGGTCGAAAAACGTGTTTTTATTAAGCTTTAACGGCGCACCGATATATATTTTTTTGTTTTCGGTCTGCTGTATGCCTTCTTCGTCCATTAAAAGTTCTTCATACAGCTTTTCTCCCGGACGTAGACCTGTAAATTTAATTTCTATATCACGATAAGGGATAAAGCCGGAAAGCTTAATTAAGTTTTCTGCAAGCTCAAGTATTTTTACGGGATTTCCCATATCCAAAACAAATATATCTCCGCCATTGCCCATAGAGCCTGCCTCAAGCACAAGGCGCACAGCCTCGGGGATAGTCATAAAATATCGCACAATGTCGGGGTGTGTTACGGTAAGAGGGCCGCCACCGGCTATTTGCTCTTTAAAAAGCGGTAGTACAGAGCCGTTAGAGCCAAGCACGTTACCAAAGCGAACAGCTACAAAGCTTGTTTTGCTCTTTTGCGCAAGGCATTGCACTATCATCTCGCACACACGCTTTGTTGCGCCCATTACGTTTGTAGGGTTTACCGCCTTGTCGCTGGAGATAAGGACAAAACGCTTTGCACCATATTTTTCCGCAGCCATAGCCACATTATAAGTGCCGAAAACATTGTTTTTAACGGCTTCTTCAGGCGAGTCCTCCATAAGAGGTACATGCTTATGTGCAGCTGCATGAAATACAACGTCAGGTCGAAATCTATCGAACAGGACATCTACTTTTTTGGAATCTCGCACGGAAGATATGCGCACCTCTAGGTTTAATTTATCTCCGTAATTGCGCAAAAGCTCCTGCTGAATTGAATATGCATTATTTTCATAAATGTCCACAATAATCAGCTGTTTAGGATCGCAAGAGGCTATCTGTCTGCACAGCTCAGAGCCAATAGAGCCACCGCCGCCAGTAACCATAACCACCTTGCCCGTAATAAGCGAGCTTGTAAGATTGGTCAATTCTATTTCGTCACGGCCAAGCAAATCTTCCACGCGCACGTCACGCACACGGGACAATAAGTCTTTGCCATCTGCGATAAGCTTTACAATATCGGGCAAAATACGCATATTGCATTTTGTTTTATTGCATATGCTCAATATGCGCCTTTTGCGTTCTTCGTCTAATGTGGGAATTGCAAGCAAAATGGTTTCTATCTCGCAGCGTTCGACTATTTCGGGGATTTCTTCCGTGGTGCCCATAATCTCTACACCCATGATAGAGCGCCCCACTTTTTCCGGCGCGTCATCAACACAGCAGATTATGTTCATTTCTTGAGATTTGTTTTTAAAGGTTTCGTGCAAAAGGGTTGATGCGGCGTCACCTGCGCCTATTATCATTACACGGCGGCGCGCCTTGCCTTTATTTTTAATAGTTGTGTTGCGATACATTCGATAGGTTAAGCGGCTGTAAAGCGTAAGCGTAGACGCAAACATTGCACTTAAAAAATATACCGAAATAGGTATTTTTGTTTCGTTGAACATTAAAAGAGTGAACACAATAAATATTGTTACGGCTATCAGCGACGCAACGCAAAGCCTAAAAAACTCCACTATTTCTGCGTATCGCCAAAGGCTGTCGTACATGCCCATAAGGCCGTAAATAATTTCGTAGCAGCACACAAAAAAGAAACAGCTTGCCCATAAAAGGCTATTGTATCTTGAAAAAGATGCACGCCCTGCTATCATTACCCATGGCAACATATATGAACATGTTACTATTACAATATCAAATGCTATAAGAATTTGCCTGCGAAAACGCTGTGCAAAATCCGATAAACGCGTAGACAAAATTTATCACCAAGCTTTATTTAAAATTAAAGCACCTTTACTTCTTTATATATAGTATGTTTATTTTACAACAATTTAAGACAATAATCAATCCAAAAACGTTAAAACGCAAACTGATTGCAATATTTCGCGTAAAATGATAGAATTGAGAAATGACATTTACCTTCCCTTGTATGCTGTTACGCATGCATAATTAAAACTATTGGAAATGAGTGGTAATAATGTTTGCACGCGTTTGCAGCATGGGAGTTTATGCCTTAGAGGGCTTTGCCGTTAATGTAGAAGCGGATATCAGCGGCGGTCTGCCGCAGTTTGCCATAGTTGGCCTGCCTGATAATGCCGTAAAAGAAGCTACCGACCGTGTGCGAAGCGCCCTAAAAAACTTGAATTACACTTATCCTGTAAGCCGCATTACGATAAATCTTGCACCTGCGGATATAAAAAAGACAGGTCCTGTGTACGATTTGCCTGTTTTGCTTGCCATACTTGCGGCAAGCGGGCAAATAAAAGATTTGCCTGATGATACCGCCTTTGTGGGGGAACTGTCGCTAGACGGCAGTATTCGCGGAGTAAACGGTATTTTGCCTATGACTATAGCGGCGCAGAAATGCGGCAAAAAAGCTATTTTTGTGCCAAGTAATAATGCGCTTGAGGCATCTGCCGTTGAGGGCATTAAAATATATGCTGTGGAAAACGCAAAGCAAGTGGTGCTGCATTTACTGGGCGAAAATGTACTGCCTGAAGTGCCTGCCCTTGAATTTAACACGCAAACTGTGGACGAAATATTGGATTTTGCCGATGTGCGTGGACAGCTTGAGGCAAAACGCGCGCTTGAAATAGCTGCCGCAGGTGGGCATAATTTATTAATGGTTGGTTCGCCAGGTTCCGGAAAAAGCATGCTTGCAAAGCGTTTACCCGGCATTTTGCCACCACTTACGCGTGAAGAGGCAATGGAAACCACAAAAATTTATTCTGTGGCAGGAAACATGAAAAACGGTGTTGGGCTTATAACACAGCGTCCATTTCGCGCGCCGCATCACTCCGTAAGTGCCACAGGGCTTTCGGGCGGAGGAGCAACACCACGCCCAGGCGAAATAAGCCTTGCTCATAACGGCGTGCTGTTTTTAGACGAGCTGCCCGAATTTCATCGAGATGCACTGGAAATATTGCGTCAGCCCGTGGAGGACGGTATAGTTACCGTAAGCCGTGTGGCCGGAACTGCTACTTTCCCATGCCAAATAATGCTGATTGCCGCTATGAACCCGTGCCCGTGCGGATATTTTGGGCACCCCACACGGGCCTGTACATGCAATCAAAGCTCTATAGACAGATATTTACAGCGTATTTCAGGGCCATTATTAGACAGAATAGATTTACATGTTGAAGTATTGCCTGTAGATTACGAGGATATTGCAAGCGAAGAAAGCGGCGAGTGCAGTGCAGATATAGCTGTAAGAGTCGCCGCCGCAAGGGCTGTACAGTTGAAACGCTTTGCAGGAACAAATGTTGCATGCAATGCGCAAATACCAAGCGCCATGCTACGCCGTATATGCCGTCTTTCCAAAGATGCAAACAAGCTTTTAAAGCTTGCATTTGAGCGCATGGGGCTTTCCGCAAGGGCGTACGACCGTGTGTTAAAGGTAAGCCGTACTATTGCAGATCTTGACGGCAGCGACATTATAGACACACAGCATGTAAGCGAAGCAGTACAGTACAGAAATATGGACAGAAAATACTGGTATACTAGATAATATAATTTTAATTGCAAGCGAAACGGCAGAACTTTTAACGCCTTAGGTGTTAAGCTCTGCCGTTTTTTTAGTTTAATACATTTAAAATCTACTTCTATTTACCGTTTCCGTAATACGCCACCAATAAATCCACTACCGCGCCATAGCTTTTACTGCCAAGCTCTTGGCTATAGCTTTTTAAAAAGCCCGAATATGTAGCGTCTACAGCATCTGCTACTTTAGATTGATATTTCTGCCAGTAGACATTATTGTATTCTAAATCCGCATTTACAAGCGGTGACATTTTATCAGCCACAGCATGATACATGGTTTTATCTGCTGAATACAGCGCATTTATCAAATATACATAGCCCATAAGCCAACCTGAATAATTGTAATTAACGTCTTTGCTAAGCTCGCATACGCGCACTGCCAAAAAATTTGCCGTTTGCTCCGGTGCGATGCCACGTTGATGGGCAATCTCGTGTGCTATTGTGGAGGGAATAAAGGCAGAGGGCGCATCTATGTTGATATTAGACTCGCCTGTAAATGGAAAATAAAAGCCCGTATAATTTGCTATGCTTAATATCTTGGAAAAATACATGGGTTTTGCACCTAAATCTGCGCCCTTTATAAAAGGATATTCTATTTCTATCTCCGAATACAGCCCCTTGCTTTTTGCAAAAACATCGTTTAAATCCGCTTTATATAAACCGTTTTCAGTGCGCTGTGTAAGCACTGCCGTTTCATTTGCTTTATCTGCAAAAAAGCACGTTGTTTCGTATAGTTGCTGCTTTGTAATGGGCTTTGCCTCTATACCACTTTGTGCATTAAAGCTTGGTGTATAGTAATTTGCTCCCCATAAAAATGTAAAACCTGCGTACACTGTCAACGCTATGCACAGCGCTGTAACCGCAAAGCGAAACGCCTTTACAGCTTTATTCTCTTTTTCTTTAATAGTACGTATTACCGCATATATAACGAACGTTATACAGCCTATAATGATAATTGCCCATATAATCTCGGCTACAGAAAAACTAAGCCTTGAGCAAAATGCACCCATTGCGCGCTTATACGGCGTAGTAATATTTTGTACAAGCCACTGCATTGCCGCCATATTGCTTTTAAACACATTAAAAAGCACAAAAAAAGCAATTATCATCAAAAGCCAAATATAAATTCCCTTTTTAACATTTTTTATCTTTTGCATTGCTATTTACCAAGCTTGTCGATAATGGCAAGCACTTCATCTATTTTTGCTTCGGGGCTACCTGATAAAAACGCCTCTTGTACACAGGTGTTTATATGGGCTTTAAGCACCTCTTTATTAGCCTTACCTATTACAGATTGCGTTGCCATTAGCTGATTTGAAATATCTATGCAGTATCTGTCTTGCTCTATCATGGTTAATATGCCTTCTAGCTGCCCACGTGCCGTTTTAATAAGGCGGCACACCTCATCTTTATTGGCTTTCATCTCTACTGCGCTCCTGTTACTGTATAGCCCGCATTGGTCACGGCATCTATAAGCACCTGCTTATCCAATTCGCCGCTATATTGCACCGTTGCTGTTTTTTCTTCCAAATTCACCTTTGCGCTAACGCCGTTAATCTCACTTAACACTTGTTCTACTCTTGCACTGCAATGGCCGCAACTCATGCCTTCTATTGATAATACGATTGTTTTCATTATGTTTTCCTCTTTCCTATTTTGTTTATTTTCGTTATTGCTTAAAATATTACATTGGCTTTCTGCGCTGCATATTTTTTGTGGCGCGACATCTTTTGATGGAATATTCATTTTATCTGCTTTGCTCGGTTTAAATCTACGTAGGCGCAAAGCATTTGTAACTACGCAAACACTGGATAAACTCATTGCCGCGGCGGCAAACATTGGGTTAAGCTTTATCGCGAACAGTGGGAACAGCACACCTGCCGCAATTGGTATGCCAATTATATTATAAAAGAAAGCCCAAAATAAATTCTGCTTAATGTTGCGCAAAACCGCACGCGAAAGGCGTATTGCGGTAACTGCGTCCATTAAATCGCTTTTTATCAGCACTATATCCGCGCTTTCTATAGCAATATCCGTGCCTGCGCCTATGGCTATGCCCACATCTGCCCTTGCAAGTGCCGGGGCATCGTTTACCCCGTCGCCTATCATGGCAACACGCTTGCCCTTTGCTTGCAGCGCGGCTACCTCTTTTTCTTTTCCGCTTGGCAATACACCTGCAACAACCTTGCTTATGCCCATGCTCTTTTGCACGGCGCGCGCTGTGCGCTCGTTATCTCCTGTAAGCATTATCACCTCTATACCAAGTGCTTTAAGTGCTTTTACAGCACTTTCGCTTGTTGGCTTTACGGTATCTGCCACGGCTATAATGCCTATTAAATTTTGCTTATCAGCAAATAAAAGCGGCGTTTTACCGCCGTCTGCAAGGCTTTGCAGTTCCTTTATATCAAGCTGCGACAATTCTAT
>JAVWZM010000020.1:0-34138 GCA_036661035.1 Oscillospiraceae bacterium | reverse complement strand
CGGAGGGTGTGGAACGCAGTTGTTCTGCAATAGCCCCACACAGATTGCAAAATACAGCCACGCCGCAAACTCCCACAGGGGATTATTTTTTCGCCATTGCTTTTGATAAGTTGAAATCGCGCCAATGGTTTTGCCTTGAGGAAAGGCTGTTATAGTAATTTACAAAAGACAAAATTTCTTCGTCTTTATTGTTTTTATTTGCCTTGTTTATTTGCCGTGCGGCGGCAATGCCGTCGTAGCCTGTTTGCCAGAACACATCTATGCCGTAGTCCTTTATGCTGCCGTTTAGATATTTGTCGGCGTTATATCCCGTGATAATTCCGCCTACATTTATGCATAGTAAAATGGCAAAGCCTGCCGAAAATACGCACAAGCTTACACGCGCCACCGAAAAGCTTTTTTGCCCACGCGCTATTATCAGCGCGAAAAAAACAAGCAAAAAGCCGAGAAAAGCAAGGGTTATAAACCGTTTTACTGTAAGGCCGTATTCGCCTATATACAAAAACATTTTGCTTGCCGAGGTAAATATGAGCAAAATGGTTAATAGGCTGATTATGGTGCTTAATACTCGCAAAAGGACGTTATTGTCCCATTTTATTTTTGCCGTTGATGCGGCTGAAATAATTATGACGGCATTTAGTGCGGCAACTCCGCATAGGTTGAAAAAGCCGCTGCGCGCATATTCGCTAAAGCTTGCACCGCCATAGGTTTTGCCGAAAAATGCGGAAAACATGTTCCCTGCCTGCAATGAAATGAACAATATATACACTATCGCAATGGATATTAGCGAGATTGCTATTGTTATATTTGGCAATATTTTTACTGCCGATGCCTGTTTTTCTATGCTTTCGGTGTTTGCTTTTTTGCTGTGTGCCGCGCTGAATAAAAGCCCGAAAAGATAAAAGGCAACAGGCAAGGCAAGCAGCATCTGAAATAAATGCACGCTTGCGAATATATTTGGGATTAGCTTTATTAATGCGCGAGTAATGCGTGCAAACTGCGCATCTGCCGCGCTGAGCTGGGGCAAAATAATGCCAAGCAAAATAAGCGTAATCCCTCCGCCGCAAAGGGCGGCAATAATGCTTTTGCCTTTGCCCTGTGACATGCGACATTTTGGGCGCAGCCACGCCATTATTGCGTTAAATAAATGCCCAAACCCCATAAAGGGATACATGAAAAACCCTCGCGCTCCGTCCAATATAAAAGCCGCCGAGGTTTTGCCGTATGCTAATGCATCTGCGGCGTACAGCGTCCAGTACACGGTGACGCACAGCAAAAACAGCAGCTTAAAGCCTGCAAAAACACTGTTTTCCCACAAAGAATAAGATATTGCCGTCAAAAGCAAAATCAAAAGCCAAAATCGGCTTTCTTTAGGCACGGCTTTTCCCTTGGCGCGCAAATAAAAACAAACCGCCGCCACGTAGGCAAAAACATATACGGTTGTGGCTGCGCCATAGCTGACAAGCTGTGAAAACCACCTTATAAACCCATAGCCAAGCAAGTAAAACAAAACCGCAAAAAGGGCATCTTTGCCGTCGTAGGCGTATTTTTGCGCCTTAGCTATCGGCTCTTTTGGCAAAATGGGTTCAGTTAATAAAGGCGAGCTGTTTTGGCTCACCGCCGTTTTTTCGTCCATATTCAAATTTCTCCTTTTGTAGTTAATTCTACTGCAAAGTAAAGCATTTTGCAGAAAGCTTATTCTTCCACGTATTCAAACAAATCTCCGGGCTGGCATTGCAGCTCTCGGCAAAGGGCCTCCAGTGTGGAAAAGCGCACTGCCTTTGCTTTTTGGTTTTTCAAAATAGATAGATTAGCCGGCGTAAGCTCTATGCGCTCGGATAAAGCACCTGCGCTTATCTTGCGCTTTGCCATCATTACGTCAATATTAACAACAATCGGCATTATTACGCCCCTTTCTATATAGTAAAATCGTTTTCGTCTTTAATGCGCACAGCGTCTGTAAACACGTTTTTAACCACCCGTAAAATAAGCCCCACAAACACCGCCATTACGGATATAAGCAAAAATGGCAAATAGTAAAACGCCGACGCAAAGCAAATAAACCCTCCGCCGATACAGCACCACGAGATGCTGCGAAGATATTTTATATTTACCTGTACAAACGCCGCGCCCTTGCCGATATTATCCAAAAGGCGATACAGCCCATACAGCGCGCCAAAGGCAAACACCGCCCCCGAATATACCGAGATGAGCAAAAGCGCATATTTGCCCTCCATATACGCCCCTCGAAGGTTACATATAAAGCTTGCAAGCCACGGCATGCCCACACATAGCCCCACACCAATCGCCACAAACAGCCTTACACAAAATTTAGACAGCGCAAGGCTTTTATCGTTATTCCACATATAATTACCCCCATATATTTTTATGCTGAATATAATATAGCATAATATTATCTGTTTTGCAATAGTTATTTATCGATTATCAATAAATATTTATTGCACTATCTTTGATATGCCTGTAAATGTACTACGCTTTAGCGTGGCTATGTAGCGCAGATATATTTCCTATGCATAAGACATATTTTTGCGGACAAAATAGCTGTAAAGGGAAGTGAATAGGCATGGAACATTCGCGCCTGCGCTGCCGCGACGCGGTGGCATTTGGCATGACAGAGCATACGATGATACAGCTTGCCGCAAGTGCTGTGGTGCATACCGACCACGGCATCAACAAGGCAATTATCCGCCGCGCACGGTTTTTTGCCCTGCCCCTTTTGCCGGCAACTGCGCTTTTGTCTGCCCATGGTGGCGACAGCGCAATGGTAAACGGCAAGAAGGTGCAAGTGGGCACCCTTGGGTTTATCCGCAACGAGCATGTACCCGTGGGCATTGCGCCGGGCATTATGCGCATGTATATACGGCGTGGATATCTGGTGCGCCTTGTGGCTGTAGACGGGCAATTGGCAGGGATTTTGGCAATGCGTGCCCTTGTGGAATAGGCAAGGCACCATTTATTGGAGTAGCAGTGTGCGCATAATGCTAAATAAAGCGCACATACTCTAAACAATAATTGTAGGAGGTGAAATTAGCAAATGACATCAAAGGAACTGTTATATGTAGAGGACGCCCTTGGCCACGAAAAGTTTTTGAAGGAGCAGTGCAAGGCAACTGCGGAGCAGCTTGAGGACAAGGCACTTGCATCTTATGTGAAAAAGCTGGAAACAAAGCACGACCAAATATTCAGCCGTTTTTACGGCCTTGTTTAAGGGGATTTATAAGCTATGAATGATAAAACAGCAATGGAAAATATTTTAAACCTTGAAAAAGGCGTGTGTGGGCTATATTTGCACGGCTCTCTTGAGGCCGCCGCGCCTGATGTGCATACAGCCTTTGGCACTGCCCTTAAAGACTCTCTTGCCATGCAAAGCGAAATATACGGTAAAATGTCCGACAAGGGCTGGTATGCACCTGCCCAAGTGGAAAAACAAAAAATTACAGATGTTAAAAAGAAATTTAAGCCAAGCAAATAGCAATTTGCAATAAACGCGGCACACTTTCAACATTTTTGGATTTATTTGTTGATAACAATGCTGTGCTTTGCAAAATGTACTGCCATTACGCTTTCAAAGAAGCGCGGCTCACTTTCAACATTTATAGCTTTATCTGTTGAAAACTAAATTCGTTTGCCTTTTCTTTAACAGGGCATAAAAATAGAGGTCGCTGCAATTGCAGCGGCCTCTGTTTTAATTGTGCATGTGCGATAGCACGCACGTAGAATAAGCTTTTAATAAACATGTCCGCAGACTTGTTTATTAAATTATAACTCTATTTTGCCATATAGCGGAAAGTCGCCGTCGCTGACGGTTTCGGTGCGCTTTGGCACTATGGGTGCGGCGTCTGTTGGCACGCGGTCTTTAAAATTGCGCGCCGGTACGGAGCTTTCTTTAAAACCGCCGCTGCGCTTTGGGCCTCTGTCGTCTTGCTTTGAATAGGGCTTGCGCGGTGCGCCTTTGCCTTGGTAGCCGCTGCGTGGGCGGTCGCCCTCGCTTTTAAAGGGGCGGTCGTATCTTTCGGGCAATGCGTTTTTCGCGTTTGCGCCTGTGGATATAATTACAACGCGCCTTGATGCGCCCTCGCCTGTGGACTCGCTTTTCACGCCCTCCACTTCGCTTACGGCAGAGTGGATAATGCGGCGTTCGTAGGGGTTCATTGGCTCTAGGGCTTGGCTGCGGCCTGTTTTAACTACTTTTTCGGCAATGCGCTTTGCAAGGGCAGATAAATCGTCCTCGCGCTTAGAGCGATATCCGCCCACATCAATACCTATTTTGGCGTAATCTCCGCCAATATGGTTTGCCACTAGGCCTGCAAGATAGCTTAGAGCCTCCATTGTTTCGCCGCGGCGGCCGATTAGAGCGCCCACGTTTGGCCCGTCTATTTTTAATATAATTACTTCGCCGCGTTTTTCGGCTGTGATTTTAATGTTTTCTACGCCCATTTTAGTGCAGATTTCCGTTAAAAACTCTACCGCAAGGGTAGCTTTTTCGCTGTCTGCAATATCCATTGGCACAGCATCTTCGTCTTTGGTATTTACATGCTGCTTTTCCGCATTTACGGTATTTGCGCTGGGTGCTTTTGTTTCATTTGCCTTTACCGCTTTTTCGCTTGTTGCTGCCTGTGCTTTTGCAAGCGCCTCGGCGTCCACATCTGCATCACAAATTACTTTTACCTTTGCGGGAATGTTTTTAAACAGTTTTTTTGCCGGCATATCTATAATCTCAACGCTTACTTCCTCGCGGGAAAGGCCAAGCTCTGCAAGAGCAAGCTCTGTAGCGTCTTCCACTGTTTTGCCTGTCATTATAATCTCACGCATAATAAAACCCTCCTTCAATTATATCTAATCGCCGTATCTTTCAGCGTCCATTTCTCTGGCTTTTGCAAGGCGAATACGAGCAAGCTCTGCTTCTGTTACTTCCTTTACCTCTTGCACACCTGTGTCGGTTGTAACAACCACCTGTTTTTTCTTTTTCTTTTCTTGCTTTCGCTTTTCCACTTCTTCTGCAAAATCCGCTTTCATCTTTTCGGGATCGTACATCTTTTTAAGAACCCAAGATTGCAAGAAACCGAAAACGTTTGATGCTGTGTAATAAAGCGAAAAGCCGCCCGGCACTTTAAAGCCGTAAGTAACAAACATCGCGCTCATTATCCACGGCAGCCATTTCATCATGCCTGTCATTTGCTGGCCTGACATTTTGGTGGTGATAAGCTGCACCGCTATCATGGAAACTACGGACAAAATAGGAATAATAACCGTAAGGTTAAAGCCAAGCTTTGGTATTACAGATAAATCCACTCCTAAAAAGTCGAAGTTGAAATTGGCTATTTCCATTGTTTTATCGCCAAAAAACTTCATAAACTTTTCGGGATCTGCGCTGACGGCTTTCATAAGAGAGTTTTGTGCAGCTATACCGGCGTTTGCCGCGGTAAGATTTGCCACTGCCATTGCCTGCGCCACAACGTCTTTGCTAAAATGGAACAGGTATACAAGGGGCGAATAAATAACCTCGATAAGGCCGAACAAAAGAAGCATTGTAGCCGCCATAGGCAGGCAGCCGCCTGTCATGGAAACATTATTCTCTTGCTGAAACTTCATCATTTCTTCGTTTTGACGCTGTTTGTCGTTTGCCCATTTCTTTTGAATTTCCGCCATCATAGGCTGATAAACCGACATCTTCGCCGTGCTTTTTTGCTGCTTTACACTAAGGGGAAACATAATCAGCTTTGTTACAAGCGTGAAAATAATCAGTGTCCAGCCGTAGTTTTGCACTACAAGATAAATCCACTCCATCAAGTAGCCCAAGGGAATTGCGATAAAACCAAACATTCCGTTCATTAAATTAGCCCTTTCTTGGTTGCCTTCAGCGCACAAGGCGTAGATTTTTATAGTAGAACCTTAGCACTGCGCAAGGCGCAAGGTTATAGAAGTCGTTATTTATTGTTCCATTTGCCTTTTAGGGGCACAGGGTCTAGCCCAGGGTGGCCAAATGGATTGCAGCGCAATATGCGCCATAATGCCAAAATAAGCCCTTTAATAGGGCCATGCACTCGCAGCGCGCCAATGGCGTATTCGCTGCAAGTGGGCAGAAAACGGCAATTGCTGCCGAGAAACGGTGATATTAATTTTTTATATGCACGTATCGGCAAAATAAGTATTTCGCTTATGCCGCGTGAAATGAGAGAAAATAGCTTAATCATCTTGCAAAAGCCCCGCATTATTAAAAAGCTTTTTAAGGGCTTTCGCCACCTGCCAGCTTTTGCATTTAGCTGTTTGTCCGCGCGCCACCACTACTATATCGTAGCTTCCTATTTCTTTGGGCATTATCTGCCAGAGGGCTGCCCTAAGCACACGCCTTGCGCGGTTGCGTGTTACGGCATTGCCTATTTTTTTGCTTGATACAATGCCAACTCTTGTTTTGCCGGCACGATTTTTATTTACATATAACACAGCCTGCGAATTGACATATGCCTTGCCCCTTGTATAAGCACGCACAAAATCGTTATTGCGAGTGAGTACATTATACCGCATGCGCATCGTCCTTTCTAAGTTCGGCAAAGCACACTGTTTTATAAAACAGCGTGCCAATTTTAGTTATACGCAAAAAGGCCACCGAGAAGTGGCCTAGTAGCGGTGCTATTGAAAACACCGATATTAAAGCGTTTTAGCCTTATTTCAAAAATAAATTAAGCAGCCAGCTTTGCGCGGCCTTTAGAGCGGCGAGCAGCAATTACCTTGCGGCCGTTTTTGCTTCTTGAACGTACAAGAAAACCGTGAACTCCTGCGCGATGACGCTTTTTAGGCTGAAATGTTCTTTTCATAAATTTTATCCTCCGTTTTTATCCCCATGGCAAGTAAATTTAATTAAAATTTCTGCCAAGAGTAAGTTAATTTAAGCAAGATTTTGCCATACTTGTACAAAATAGCCTTGCAACATAGAAGTATACCCTATAAAGGCGGTATCTGTCAAGATTTTTATTTGCTTTTATTTTTGGCCTTTATATCTGTTATATAATACTTATATATATGTGCATTTTTTGTGTTGCTGAAAGTACCGTTTTATGATATAATAAAGGCACTATTTTGTTTGGAGTTGTTTTATGGTATGAATTCATTGGACGAGGTTTTCGGCGCTGTTAAAGACTATTGCAAGGAGCGGGTTGTTACCGCTACCTTCAACCTTTTTATAGATGGTATAGAGCCTGTAAGCTTTGAGGGCAGCATCGCCACTTTAAGCGTAAGGTCGGAATTTTTAAAGGGCGTTGTAACTGAACGCTATTCAGATTTGCTAAAAGAAGCATTTAAGACACTGCTTGGCTTTGATGTGCAGATAGAATTTGTCGTGCCTGCGGCGGCAGCGGCTGTAAACCCCTTTGCATGCGCTGTTCCTGACGGGCGAAACGAGGCCGTACTTCCGGGCGGCAATTACGATTTTACTTTCAGCAATTTTATCGTAGGCTCGTCAAATAAGTTTGCCCATGCGGCGGCACAGGCAGTGGCTGCTAATCCATCGGGCGCATATAATCCGCTGTTTATCTACGGCGGCTCAGGCCTTGGCAAAACCCATCTTTTAAACGCTATCATGATAGAAATTCGCAAAAATCACCCCGAATACAACATTGTATACGTGGACGGCGAGCGTTTTACAAACGAGATAATCACCGCCATACACGACAATACCACGGCGCAATTTCACAATAAGTACCGCGCGGCAGACGTGTTTTTGGTAGATGATATTCAGTTTATAGGCGGAAAAGAAAGCACACAGGAAGAATTTTTCCATACTTTTAATACTTTATACAACGCAGGCAAGCAGATTGTGCTTGTAAGCGACCGCCCTCCAAAAGAAATTAAAAGCCTTGAGGAGCGTTTGCGCACAAGGTTTGAATGGGGCCTTACCGCTGATATTCAGCCGCCCGATTTTGAAACCCGTGTTGCCATTATACGCCGCAAGGCAAATTTATTAAACTGCGATATCCCAGACGACGTGGCGGAATACATAGCAAACCGCCTTAAAAATAATATTCGTCAGCTTGAGGGCGCAGTAAAAAAGCTAAACGCATATCGCATGCTTGAGGGTATTCAGCCTGTAATAGGCGCGGCGCAAAACGCTATTAAAGATATTTTAAACGAATCCCAGCCCGTACCCGTCACTATAGAAAAAATAGTGGGCGAGGTGGCGCGCACCTACGGCGTGTCTGCGGCAGACATAAAAGGCCGCAAGCGTAACGCCGCCATATCCGTAGCACGTAAAACCAGCATGTACGTAGTAAGAGAGATCACAGGTATGAGCATGGAGGATATAGGAAACGAGTTTGGCAATCGCGACCATTCCACCGTGGTATATTCCTTAAACGAGGTTGCCCGAAAGATAGAAACAGACAAGCGAATGGCAGAAACAATAGAGGACATTATCAAGAATGTACGCACCTAAAGTTTTAACAATTGTTTCAACATTAAACATCACTTTTCAACATAAATGTTTAAAGAATGTCAGGCTTGTACCTTTTAAACATTTTGTAAACATTCCGACTTGAATGGGTTTTATCCCTAAACGCTATCTACCACAGGGAAAAACACGGTTTTAAACATTTCAACAGCCCCTACTACTACTACTATTTATATATTATGTTATTGGTCTATTTTTTGAAAGAATGGAGAAATCGTATGAAAATTATTTGTAACAGGGCTTTACTTACAGCAGCCATTGCCGGCGTATCAAAAGCGGTTACTATGCGCTCCGCAGTTCCGGTGCTGGAAGGCATCTTAGTTAAGGCTGAAGGCTTTAACATCATTCTTACAGGCTACGACCTTGAAATGGGCATAACCACCACCATAGAGGCCAATGTGCAAGAGCCGGGCGAGGTTGTGCTTTCGGCAAAGCTTTTCGGCGATATGGTACGCGGTATCAATTCCGATGAAGTAGAGATAACCTCAAACGAGAATAACGCTACGTCTATAAGAGGCGGTATAACCGAATTTGATATCATGGGTATGAACGCAGGGGATTATCCTGCCATGCCTACGCCCGGTGCAGACGAAACAATGTCTATCAGCGGCGAAGTATTAAAAGAGCTTATAGAAACCACTTTGTTTTCTGTATCTCAAGACGATAAAAAGCCGGCGCATACAGGCGAGCTTTTCTCCATTGAAAAGGATAAGCTTACTGTAGTGGCATTGGACGGCTACCGCCTTGCAATTATGGAGAAAAAAATAACCGCACAAAAAGAGATAGATATTATTATTCCTGCTAAAACCTTGGGAGAAGTATCAAAACTTATAACAGATGACGAGCAAATGGTAAATATTTCCGCTAATAGACGATTTATCGTATTTACAGCCGGAGATTACACTATTATCAGCCGTTTGATAGAGGGCGAATTTTTAGATTACAAGCGCGTAATTCCAGAAGGATATAAAACAAAGGTCGTTTTAGACGTAAGAGATTTTATATCGTCTATCGAAAGAGCAAGCCTTGTAATTACAGAGCGCCTTAAAAATCCATTGCGAATATTGTTTGACGACAAAATTACCATTCGCTGCCAAACAACACTTGGCAAGGTGGTAGACGAGCTGGACGCCAAAATTGAGGGCGAGGCTGTAGAAATAGGCTTTAATAACAGATATTTGCTTGATGCCTTACGCCATTCGGGCTGCGACAAGCTTGTAATGGAAATAAACGGCCCTCTTTCCCCTGTAAAGGTTTTGCCAGATGGCGGAGGAGATTTTGTGTTTTTAGTATTGCCTGTGCGCTTTAAAAACGATTAATTGAATTAATATTTATTTTTCTGTAAAAAATAAGGAGAAAAAATGAGAAAAATACCCATAAGCACAGAATATATCAAGCTTGACAGCCTTTTAAAATATTCGGCAATTTGCGGAACAGGCGGCGAGGCAAAGGCTGTGATACAAGAGGGCTTAGTAAAAGTAAACGACGAAGTGTGTACACAGCGCGGCAAAAAGCTGGTAGTTGGCGACAAGGTATCTTTTGACGAAGAATTAATAGAGGTTATTTCAAATTGAAACTTGAAAACCTAAAGGTAAAAAGCTATCGTAATATTGACTATGCCGAGTTTACGCCGTCTGACGGCCTTACGGTAATTTGCGGTAAAAACGGCCAAGGCAAAACAAATATGCTTGAAAGCATATGGCTATTAACAGGGGCTAAAAGCTTTAGAGGTAGCAAAGACACAGAGCTTGTAAAAAAAGGCGAAGAATTTGCGCTGATAGACGGCATTTGCAAAAACGAAAATAAAAAAAGTAATTTGCATATAAGCATAGGCACTGAATTGTCTTTAAAAAAGGGCAGATATGCAAAAGAAAACGGAGTAGATGCAGGCAGAGCCACTAATTTGGCAGGCATTTTTACAGCCGTGGTTTTTGAGCCGGGGCATTTAAGCCTTGTAAAGGGAAGCCCCGAGGGACGGCGCAAATTTATAGACGCCGCAATATGTCAGCTTTATCCAAGCTATATTTCCGTGCTGCGCAAATATGCAAGATTAGTAACGCAAAAAAATTCCCTTTTAAAAAGCAACGAAAGCATGCAATATAAAAACGAGCTTTTAGATGTATTTGATAAAGGTATTTGCGAATGTGGCTATATTATAAGCAATAAAAGGCTTGAATATATTTCTCTTTTAAAAAGCTTTGCCGTAAATATATATAAAGATTTATCGAAAAATAGCGAAGAATTAAATATTAATTACGAGCAATGCTTTAAAAACAGCGAAATAAACAGGCTGATAAGTAAAAGCCGTGAAACAGATTTACGAGCCGGTTTTTGCACAGAGGGGCCGCACCGAGAGGATTTTAATATTTATCTCGGAAATAAAGATGCAAAGGCTTTCGCAAGCCAAGGCCAGCAAAGAAGCTGTGTTTTATCATTAAAAATGGCAGAGGCGGCAGTGGCAAAAAATATAACAGGAGAACACCCTGTTATGCTACTGGACGATGTTTTGTCGGAGCTTGACTTTGAGCGTCAGGAATATCTACTATGCGAAATGCGCGATAAGCAAACAGTGGTAACAAGCTGTGATCCACAGGTTTTTGTAAAAACAAGCGGTGCTATATACGAAATGGCAAAGGGCGTGCTTATAAAAAAGGAGTGAATTTGTGTATCTGCATTTAGGGCAAGATTATATTGTGCGCACTAAAAACGTGCTTGGTATATTTGATATCGATACCACGTCAATCTCAAAGCATACGAGAGATTTTTTACACAGAGCAGAAAAAAGCGGCAAGGTGATAAACGTTACACAGGAATTGCCGAAAAGCTTTATAGTTACCACGGAAAACAGCGATATAAAGGTCTATATAAGCCAAATATCCGCAAGCACCCTCAAAAAGCGCAGCGGATATTTAGATGACATAAAAATAGAGAAGAAATAAGGCGGAGGAAATATGGCAGAGAATAATAATCAGCACGAGTACGACGGAAGCCAGATACAGGTACTTGAGGGCTTAGAGGCAGTAAGAAAACGCCCCGGCATGTATATTGGCTCCACAGGGCCGCGCGGCTTGCATCACTTGGTATACGAGGTAGTAGATAATGCTATCGACGAAGCTTTGGCAGGTTATTGTAATCATATTGAAGTGTCTATCAAAGAGGGCGACATAATAGAGGTTACCGATAACGGGCGCGGTATTCCTGTAGATATACAGCCAAAGCTTGGCATACCTGCTGTAACAGTAGTATTTACAATACTGCACGCAGGCGGCAAATTTGGCGGAGATAATTCCGGCTACAAGGTGGCAGGCGGATTGCACGGCGTGGGCGCGTCTGTAGTAAACGCCCTTTCAGAGTGGCTTATCGTAACGGTGCGCAAGGACGGGCAAGAATATATGCAGCGTTTCGAGCGCGGCGTAGCAACAGCCCCTTTAAAAAACATGGGTGCCACAGATAAGCCCACAGGCACTACAGTTACCTTTAAGCCAGACCACGAGATATTTGAAGAAATGGAATACGATTACGACACCTTGCTTACCCGTTTGCGCGAGGAGGCGTTTTTGAACGCAGGCGTTCGTATTACCCTTGCCGATACCCGTGAGGCAGATCCTAAAAAAGAAAGTATGTGCTACGAGGGCGGTATCCGCAGCTTTGTAGAGCATATTCATACTCGCAAGCAGGTAGGCATACTGCACCCTGAGGTAATATACCTTAAAGGCCAGCTAAACGACAGCATTGCCGAAGTTGCCATGCAGTATAACGACAGCTATAACGAGCTTATTCTATCCTTTGCCAACAACGTGCATACGCCCGACGGCGGCACACATGAGCAAGGCTTTAAAAACGCAATTACCCGTGTATTTAACGATTTTGGCCGCGAAAAAGGTTTTATTAAAGAAAAAGACGAAAATCTACAGGGCAACGACGTGCGCGAGGGATTAACAGCTGTAATAAGCGTAAAGCTTACCGATGCACAGTTTGAAGGGCAAACAAAGGCAAAGCTTGGCAACACAGAGGTGCGTACCCTTGTAGAGGGCATGGTATACGACAAATTAAAAGAGTTTTTTGAAGAAACGCCGGGCGTTGCCAAGGCAATTTACGAAAAGGCTCTTAATGCCGCGCGCGCGCGTGAGGCAGCAAAACGCGCAAGAGAATTGGTGCGCCGCAAATCTGCCCTTGAAAACAGCCGCATGCCCGGCAAGCTTGCCGATTGCCGCGAAAAAGACCCATCTAAAACAGAAATATACATCGTTGAGGGTGATTCCGCCGGCGGCAGCGCAAAAATGGGACGCGACTCGAACATTCAGGCTATTTTGCCGTTATGGGGCAAAATGCTCAACGTAGAAAAAGCGCGTTTGGATAAGGTATACGGCAACGAAAAAATGATGCCTGTGGTAACGGCGCTTGGCTGCGGCCTTGGCGAAGATTTCGATTTATCGCGCCTTCGCTACCATAAAGTATTTATTATGGCCGATGCCGACGTGGACGGCTCTCATATATGCACCTTGATGCTCACGTTCTTTTTCCGCTTTATGCGTCCGCTGATAGACGGTGGCCATGTGTATATTGCACAGCCTCCGCTATACAAGCTTGCGAGGGGCAAAGAAATAAGATATGCATATACGGACGTAGAAATGAGCAAATTTTCCCAAGAAATGGGGCAGGGCGTGAAAATTAACCGATACAAAGGTCTTGGTGAAATGAACCCCGAGCAGCTATGGGAAACGACTATGAACCCGGATAACCGCGTAATAGTGCAGATTTCTGTAGATGATGCGGCAAAGGCAGACGAAACCTTTACCATTCTTATGGGCGACAAGGTAGAGCCGCGTAAGGAATTTATCGAACAAAACGCCCAGTATGTAAAAAATCTGGATATATAAGAAGGAACGGTTGTAAGAATGAATGAAGATATATTAACCGGCACTAAGCTGATAGTGCGTGATATAGAAAAAGAAATGAAAACCGCTTTTTTGGATTATTCCATGTCGGTAATCGTTTCCCGTGCGCTGCCTGATGTGCGCGACGGCTTAAAGCCCGTGCATAGGCGCATATTGTTTACCATGCACGAGCGCGGCAACGATCCCTCGCACCCATATCGCAAATCTGCCGACACGGTTGGCTCTGTGCTTGGCTCCTATCACCCCCATGGCGACTCCTCCGTATACGACGCCATGGTGCGTATGGCGCAGGACTTTAGCCTAAGATACCCACTGGTAGACGGCCAAGGTAACTTTGGCTCTGTAGACGGCGATCCCCCTGCTGCATATCGTTATACCGAGGCGCGCATGAGCAAAATGGCAGTGGAGCTATTGACGGATATTGATAAAGATACCGTAGATTTAATGCCTAACTATAACGAAGAAAAAACAGAGCCAACAGTATTGCCAAGCCGCTTGCCAAACCTATTGATAAACGGCTCTACAGGTATTGCCGTTGGCATGGCAACAAATATCCCACCCCATAATCTTTGCGAGATTGTAGACGGCGCAATTTGCGTTATCGAAAATCCGGATTGCGAATTGGCTGACCTTATGGAGCATATTAAAGGGCCGGATTTCCCTACAGGCGGCATAATAATGGGGCGCAGCGGCATACGTGCGGCATACGCCACAGGCAGAGGTAAAATCACGCTGCGCGGCAGAGCCGAAATAGTGGAAAAGCCGGGCAATCGTTTCCATATTATAGTAACCGAAATACCTTATATGGTAAATAAATCGCGCCTTATCGAAAATATTGCAGACCTTGTAAAGGATAAGCGCATAGAGGGCATATCAGACCTTAACGACGAGTCGAACCGCGAGGGCATGCGCATTGTTATAGAGCTAAAGCGCGAGGCAAATCCGCAAATAGTTATCAATCAGCTTTATCGCTATACTCAGCTGCAAGATACAGTCGGCGTGATAATGCTTGCACTGGATAAGGGCATACCAAAGGTAATGACGCTTAAAACCATGCTGCAAAAATATGTGGAGTTTCAAGACGAGGTTGTGCGCCGCAGAACAGTGTACGACCTTAAAAAAGCCGAGGAACGCGCACATATTTTAGACGGATTAAAGCGCGCAACAGACGTGATAGACGAGATTATCGCCACCATTCGTGCCTGCAAGGGCGGGCCTGCCGAAGTAAAACAGGCGGTAATGGACGGCTTTGGCTTCGACGAGCCACAGGCGGCGGCTATAGTAGCTTTCCGTTTAGGTCAGCTGGCAGGGTTGGAAATTTTGAAAATAGAAAACGAGCTTTCGGAGCTTAGCAGCAAGATAAGCAACTGGAAAGAAATATTGGCAGATGACGCAAAGGTGCTTGCCATAGTAAAAGAACAGCTTTTGGCAATGCGTGATAAATACGGCGACGACCGCCGCACAGAGATTGCCCATGTATCGGGCGAAGTGGATATTGAAGACCTAATACCTGTAGAGGAATGTGTATTTACACTTACTCATGCAGGATATATTAAGCGTCAGCCAAGCGACACATATCATACGCAAAAGCGCGGCGGCCGCGGCATAGTGGGGCTATCGCGCAAGGACGAAGATTTTGTGGAGGAGCTTTTTGTGGCGTCCACACACGACTTTATCTTATTTGTTACCGATATGGGGCGCATTTACCGCATGAAGGGCTACCAGATTTACGAGGGCAGCCGCACATCTCGCGGCGTGAATATAGTTAATCTGTTGCCGCTTTTGCCCGACGAAAAGGTTACTTCCATGCTGCGTGTTGCAGAGGGCGACGACGCAGGATATCTTGTAATGGTAACCAAAATGGGCGTTATCAAGCGCACACTTTTGTCCTCTTACAGCAATATACGCAAATCGGGGCTTATTGCCATTAATATTAACGAGGGCGACGCCTTGGCGTGGACGCGCATTACTACAGGCGAAGACGAGCTGATTGTGGCAACACGCGACGGCATGGCGATACGCTTTAGCGAGGGCGATGCCAGAGTGCTTGGGCGCACAGCAACAGGCGTGCGCGCCATTCGCCTAAAAGAGGGCGACACAGTTGTGGGCGTGGGCATAGCGCGCGAGGACGCAACGGTGCTTACAGTTACAGAGGAAGGCAAGGGCCGCCGCAGTAATATTGCCGAATATCGCACACAATATAGAGGCGGTAAGGGCATACGCAACTATGGCATTAAAGGCAAGGTTGCCAATATTAAGGTAATAGACGAAACAGACGATGTAATTATTATCAGCCTTGAGGGCATTATTATCCGTATGCATGTGGGCGATATCAACGTGCAAAGCAGATATGGCAGCGGCGTGCGTGTAATGCGCCTTGGCGAGGGCGACAAGGTAGTTACCGTTGCGCGCACAGAGCATAGCGACGACGAAGAAGTGGTAAAGCCCGAGGTGGAGCCTGAAGAAGAGCTAACCGCCGAAGAAATAGCCGCTCTTGAGGCGCAAGATGCACAGGCAGACGATGCCGCCTTAGAAGAAACACCGGAAGAATAATAAATAATATGTAACGGCAGCAAATGTACTGCCGTTACATGTAAATTTATGCCTAGTTTATTCACGTTTTGCACATATTTAATTGATATAATTTAAACAATGGGATATAATTGTATTAATTCCCGTTACCTTACATGTCAGGTTTTGCCTGTAAATATTTTATAAAGGAAGTTTTATTTTGAAGAAAACCAAAACCGTTTCCGCTATCCTCTTCGGCGTATTATTCGTAATGCAAACCTTTTTAATGTCCTATGTGCTTTTGGGCATGGGCGTTTCCAATGCGCCTTTCTATTTTATTATAGAAATTGTCGCAATAGTTGTGTTTGCTCTGCTTTGCGTAAAGCTATTTAAAAACGACGAGCCTATTACATGTGAATTTAAACGCGAGATTGCTGTGGCAACAGTGCTTTATCTTATTTTCACGGCTCTTTGCTATCAGCTTCAGCTTTCTGCCATTATCCAAGCCTTGTCCACTTTAAATCAGGCATGGGCGGCGTCTGTAGTACCGGGCGCAGTTGCTTTCGGCGTAAAAGTAGTTTTACTTATTGCCGCGGCTGTATTTGCAATGATGGAGCCAAAGGTTACTGAGGTTACTCTTGAGTTTGAAGAGGCAAAAGACGTTGCCGACTTTCAAACAGAAGAGGCAGTAGAAGAAGTAATAGTTGCTATAGACGAGCAGGAAAATATATAAAATACTGCTTTGCTCCTACTCTGTAGGGGCGGGGCTCTGCTCCGCCCGTGGTATAATCACGCAGCAAATCTGCGGATATGGTACAATATATCGGCTTTTGATGCAGGGCAAGGGCGCTTGCCCATGCCCTGTATTTTTTTAATTTTATCAATCGGGAGATGAAGTAATGGAACTTTGGGGAATAGAAAGAGATAACAAAGAGCGTCAGCAACAGGACTTGATTGCGAGTTATAATTTGCAATACGTAGGCCATGGCCCTAAGGCTACAGGCTTTATGGCAAAAAGCTTTAAAATGAAACCGGGCCTATATGCGCGCTGTACACAGTGCGGCAGCTATGTAGAGCTTGCCTCGGGCAAGGAAGATCGCTGTATCTGCGGCAGCCTTTTTAAGGACGCAAGCGGGCAAAAATTTGGATCTGCTTTCGGTAACAACGAGATAGAAATATATAAGGCAGTGAAAAAATAGGAGAAATATATGGCTGATACCATAGCCGCGCTTGCTACGCCGCAAGGTGTGGGGGGCATTGCTGTTGTGCGCGTTTCCGGAGAAAACTCAATAGAAACAGCATCTAAAGTGTTTTTGCCTGCAAATAAAGACAGACAGCTTATAAATGCAAAGGGTTATACCGCGCTTTTCGGCAGTTTTATGGAAAACGGCGAAAAGCGAGATGAGGTAATAGCCCTTGTTTTTCGTGCGCCCCACAGCTATACAGGGGAAGACGTGGTAGAGCTTTCTTGCCATGGCGGCACACAAACGGCAAACGCTCTTTTGCGCGCCCTTTATACAAACGGCGCCGCACCTGCACAGGGTGGCGAATTTACTAAGCGTGCGTTTTTGTCGGGGCGCATATCCCTTACCGAGGCAGAATCTGTAATGGATTTGATAAATGCCAATTCAAATGCCGCGGCAAAAGCGGCTGTTTGCGCCATGAGTGGCGCACTTTATAACGAAATTAAGGCGGTAGAGGCAGATTTACTTGTGCTGGTGGGGCATATTTCTGCATTTACCGATTATCCTGAGGAGGACGTAGAGGAGCTTACAAGCGATAAAATAAATGCTGTACTTAATAAAAGCATTGTGGTTTTATCTCGCCTTGTGGCAAGCTACGATAAAGGCGCAGTTTTGCGACAAAGCATAGAAACGGCAATAGTCGGCAGCCCCAATGTGGGCAAAAGCACCTTGCTGAATTTGCTTTCAGGCTTTGAACGCGCCATTGTTACACCTATTGCGGGCACCACGCGTGACGTGGTAGAGCAAGACATTTGCCTTGGCGATGTAACCCTTACCCTTGCAGACACTGCAGGCTTGCGCGAAACCGAGGATATTATAGAGGCAGAGGGCATACGCCGCAGCTATGCTCGCATGGAAAACGCGGCGCTTATCATAGCCGTGTTTGACGCAAGCAGCAGTGTGATGCCGCAGGATATAGACCTTGCCCAAAAATGCAAGGGGCGGCCGGCACTTGCAGTGCTTAATAAAAGCGACCTTGATGTAAAATTCGACATAGGCGCAATAGCGGATTGCTTTGATGAAATAATAACAATAAGCGCGTCTAAGCGAGAATTTTTAGACATTGTTACCACAGGGGTAGAAAAGGTGCTTGGCATATCAACCATAGACACCTCGGCGCCCATGCTTGCAAACGAAAGGCAGCTAATAGCCGCACGCACTGCGTTTTCGGCACTTACAGATGCGCAAAATGCGATAAATACAGGCGTTACGCTAGACGCAGTGGGCGTGTGTGTAGATGATGCACTTGCCGCGCTATATTCCCTTAGCGGCGAAAACGCAAGCGACGCTGTGATAGATGAAGTGTTTTCTAAATTTTGCGTGGGCAAATAAGATGAATAATCACGATTATTTAATGGGACAAATAGAGGACGCGCAGTTTATTACAAAGGCATTTTTAAGCAGGCAAGTGAAGGAAATCTATGATGGGCTTTGTGATGTAAAGGCAAAGTGCGAGGAACGTGAATAATGGAAAAATATATTTTAGGCGAGTTTGATGTAATAGTTATTGGGGCAGGGCATGCAGGCATAGAGGCGGCACACGCGGCGGCAAAGCTTGGCGCAAAAACAGCTTTGTTTACCTTGGCACTTGATGCACTTGGCAATTTGCCTTGCAACCCAAGCATAGGCGGCACGGCTAAAGGGCATTTAGTGCGCGAGATAGACGCAATGGGCGGCGTGATGGGCATTGCCGCAGATGCAACCTTTTTGCAAAGCCGCATGCTTAATTTAGGCAAGGGCCCTGCCGTACATTCCTTGCGCGTACAAACAGACAGAAGCCGCTATCATATTTTTATGAAAAACTATCTTGAGCATACGGAAAATCTGGAGATAAAACAGGCGGAAATAACCGCAATAGACGTGCAAAACGGGGCCGTGTGCGGTGTTTATACAAAGCTGAATGGATACTACCTCGCAAAGAAAATTATTATCGCCACAGGCACCTACCTTGGCGGTAAAATATTTGTGGGCGAGGCGGAATATGCCTCAGGCCCCGACGGAATTGCCGCTGCAACGTCACTTACCGATAGCTTGCGCAGCGCAGGTGTACCCATTAGACGCTTTAAAACAGGTACTCCTGCCCGCGTGCATCGCCGCAGTATAGACTTTACAGGCCTTGCAAAGCAAGAGGGCGACAAGGACATTATTCCTTTTTCCTTTATGACGCATGCAGAAATGCATAATAAAGTAGACTGCTATATTGCATATACCAATCTTGAAACCCATGGGGTGATTAAAGCAAATTTGCATCGTTCGCCATTGTACGGTGGGAAAATAGAGGGAATAGGCCCTCGCTATTGCCCAAGCATTGAGGACAAGGTGGTGCGCTTTGCAGATAAAGAGCGACATCAGCTTTTTATCGAGCCATGCGGCGAGGACACAGACGAAATGTATTTGCAAGGCATGTCCTCAAGCTTGCCCGAGGACGTGCAGTGCGAAATGTACCGAACGATAAAGGGCTTTGAGCATCTTGAAATAATGCGCCCTGCATATGCTATAGAATACGACTGCACAGATTCACTTGCATTAAATGCAAGCCTTGAATTTAAAAATATTAACGGATTATTTGCGGCAGGGCAGTTTAACGGCACCTCGGGCTACGAGGAGGCGGCTGCACAGGGGCTTTTGGCAGGCATAAACGCCGCACGCAGTGTGCAGAATAAAGAATTGATAATATTAAAGCGCCAAGAAAGCTATATCGGCACCTTGGTGGACGACCTTGTAACCAAGGGTGTGCTTGATCCATATCGCATGATGACAAGCCGCAGCGAGTACCGCCTATACTTAAGGCAAGATAATGCAGATGCTCGCCTAACGCCACTTGGCAGAGAAATTGGCCTAGTAAGCGACGAACGCTGGGCGGAATTTGTTAAATCCAGTGAAATTAAGGCGGCTGAAACACAGCGGCTTGCAAACACAGTAATTAAGCCAAAAGATGCAAACCCGATACTTAGCCAAAAGGGCGAGCAGCCAATTATAAGCGGCAGTACCGCGGCAGAGCTTTTGCGCCGTCCATTGGTAACCTATGGGGATATTACGGAAATGATAGGTAAACAAGACGGTGTAACGCCATTTATATCCGCATCTATAGAAACAGAAATTAAATACGAGGGATATATTCGCCGCCAACAAAGCCAGATTAAAACCGTGAAAAAGCAAGAAAACAATATTATTCCGCCGGAATTTGATTATGCACCATGCAAAGGGCTGCGGCTTGAGGCTAGGGAAAAGCTGTCTAAGATACGCCCTGTTTCTCTTGGGCAGGCGGCACGCATACCGGGGGTATCGCCCTCTGATATTGCAGGCCTTGCGGTAGCGTTGCACATTTATATGCAAAATGGAGGCAAAAATGATTGATAAATCGCGATTAATCCACAAGGCGGCATGCCTTGATATAGATATTACACACTGTATAGATGCCCTAGATGCATACGCAGAGTTGTTAGTAGACTATAATAAAAAGGTAAATCTTACAGCTATTACAGACCAAGAGGGCATAGAAAACAAGCATTTTATCGACAGCCTTATTTTTGCATCGCGCAAGGAAATAGCAGGTAGCCTTGTGGACGTAGGCACAGGCGCAGGTTTTCCGGGGGTAGTAACAAAGCTGTTTCGGCCGGAAATAAATTTAACGCTTATGGAGCCAACAGGCAAGAGGGTAGATTTTTTAAAGTTTCTTTGCAAAGAGCTTGGCATTAAAGCGGACATTGTAAAGGAACGCGCTGAGGAAGCAGCGCGCAAGGAATGGCGAGAAAAATACGATATCGCCACGGCTCGCGCTGTAGCAAGCCTTTCGGCACTAAGCGAATATTGCTTGCCTCTTGTAAAAAAGGGCGGCATGTTTATCGCCTTAAAGGGCGATGCGTCAGAGGAAATATTAAACGCAAAGGGTGCCATAGCAAAGCTTGGAGGAGAATTTATCCGCACAGAAAGCTTCATTTTGCCCGATAATTCTCAGCGCAGCTTGGTTTATGTAAAGAAAATATCGCAAACTTTGCCCACATATCCCAGAAATGGCGGTAAAATAGCCAAATCACCGTTAATGTGAGCCTTGTTTGTCGATTAATGTAAATGGAAATAACTGGTATTTATAGTATATTTGTGATAAGCTTGTCCCAGTGACAAGTTAAAGCACAGATATACTATTTTTTTGTTTATAGCAAGAAATGTTTATAGGCAGAAATATTAAAAAGCATATTACAGTGAATTTTTTACAGTACAAAAAGATACTATGCATTAATAATGCCTTGCAAAATATTATCGGCAAGGTTATAGGCTGAATATTATGCAATTGCAGAGCAAGGATAGCACATCATGCAATTTAAATAGGGCGTAAGTGCAGTGCGACAAAAAACGATAAAATTTATAATTATAGCAACTAGGGGCTTATTCGCCAAGTATATTTAGTTGAGGTATGTATAATGAGGGAAAAAATCAAAAAACATGCAGATGTATTGCTTTTGCCACTGGATAGCATATCGCCGTCACCTTTTCAGGCAAGAAATACATTTAACGATGATGATATTAAAAAGCTTGCAGTCAGCATTTTGCAAAATGGTTTGTTACAGCCTATAAGTGTGCGCAAAACTGTGGACGGTAAATATCAGCTTATAGCAGGGGAACGGCGGTTGCGTGCGTGCAAAACAGCGGGCATGAGCTGCATACCTGCCATAGTGTGGGAAGCAGATGATGAGCGCAGTGCCGCCCTTGGCATTTTAGAAAATATACAAAGAGAGCAGCTAAACCCATTTGAGCAGGCAAGAGCCTTGCGCGAGATAATAAACCTATGGGCTTGCACACAAGAGGTAGGGGCGCACAGGTTAGGGCTTTCTCAATCTGCCATTGCAAACAAGCTTAGGATATTGGCATTAAACGAGGAGCAAGAAAGCATTTGTATAAATGCAAAGCTTACCGAGCGTCACGCCCGTGCGGTGCTGCGGCTAGAAGACGAAGAAAGCCGCACAAAGGTACTGCATACAGCCGCCAAAAACGGCAGCACTGTAATGCAAACAGAAGAAATGGTATATCGCATCTTGCAAGCAAAGCCTAAAAAGGAAAGGCATGTAATGGTGCGTGATGTGCGGATATTTATAAATACTATTAATAAAGCAATTCAAACAATGGTTTCAGGTGGGGTAGCAGCCACCAGTACACAGATAGAAAAAGAAGATTACATAGAATACACAGTGCGCATACCAAAGCAAGGCAGCAAACAGTAATGCCTTTACAAAGCCCCCCTTAACATTAATATAGGCAAAAGCACAGCAGTGTGATTGCCGAGTAAAGGACGTAATGTTCCACATGGAACATTACGTCCTTTGCTTATTTGCTTGCACAATGTTCCATGTGGAACATTTACATGCTAAATAAGTAATTTAAAGCAAAAATCAACCCTTTAAGTTTGCAATAGGTATAATATAATGTTATAATAACTATTAAATCGGGAAAACTAATAGAAAATACAATAAAAGACGATTATATGCATGCGCCTATTGAATGGCGTATAAAAAATAGCAAATAGGAGTGAAAAGCATTTGGGAAAAATAGTTGCGGTTGCAAATCAAAAAGGCGGCGTGGGCAAAACCACCTCGGCTGTAAATATGGCGGCTTGCGTTGCAGCACAGGGCAAAAAAGTGCTGATTGTAGACCTTGATCCTCAAGGAAATACAACAAGCGGCTTTGGCCTGCAAAAGCGCGGAGTGGAAAAAAGCGTGTATCAGCTTTTAATCGGCTCTTTGCCGGCAAAAGACATTATCAGCCACACAAAGTTTAGGGTGGATATTATTCCGTCAAATATTCAGCTTTCGGGCGCAGGGATAGAGCTTGTAACTCTCGACCGCCGCGAGGCGCGTTTGCGCGAAGGGCTTACACCTATTATAGATAATTACGATTTTATCTTTATAGATTGCCCACCAAGCTTAGATTTGCTTACTTTAAACGGGCTATGCGCCTGCGATACGGTGCTTGTACCCATACAATGCGAGTTTTTTGCATTAGAGGGCTTGTCGGAACTGATGAACACCATTCGCACTGTTAAAAAAATGTACAATCCTTATATAGATGTAGAGGGCGTACTGCTTACTATGTACGATGGCAGGCTAAACCTTACTTTGCAAGTGGTACAAGAGGTAAAGAAGTATTTCCCTAATAAGGTATATAAAACCACTATTCCGCGTAATGTAAGGCTGTCGGAGGCACCAAGCTTTGGCACACCGATAAATTTTTACGATCCTGCGTCTAAGGGCGCGGAAGCATATGCCTTTTTGGCGGCGGAATTTATTAAAAACAACAGGGAAAGGGGCAATGCATAAATGGCGGCAAAAAAAGGCGGACTTGGCAGAGGGCTTGATTCCTTGTTTCAAGATACGGGTAGCATGCCTGAAACAGAGGGCGTATCTGTGCTGAAAATAGGCGATGTAGAGCCTGATAAAAACCAGCCTCGTAAAAACTTTGAGGAAACCGCGCTAAACGAGCTTGCATCAAGCATTATGGAGCATGGCGTTTTACAGCCTATTGTTGTGCGCCAAGCGCCCCAGGGCGGATATTATATAATAGCAGGGGAAAGACGCTGGCGCGCCGCGCACCTTGCCGGGCTTACAGAAATACCTGCCGTGATTAAAGACGTTACAAACGAGCAGGCAATGGAAATAGCCCTTATAGAAAACCTACAGCGTGAGGATTTAGACCCTATCGAGGAGGCTCTTGGCTACAAGCAGCTAATGGAACGTTGCAACTACACCCAAGAGCAAGCGGCGGCAAAGCTGTCTAAAAGCCGAAGTGCAGTGGCAAATATGCTGCGCATCTTGGCATTGCCGGATAAAGTGCTGACGCTAATACGAAATGGCGACATCTCAATAGGGCATGCAAAAGTAATTTTATCTTTGCCAAGTGCAGATTTACAGCAAAGAGCAGCGGAGCTTGTGTGCGAACACGGGCTAAACGTGCGCGACACCGAGCAGCTTTGCAAAAAGCTGTTAAAACCCGAGATTAAAAAGCACGAAATACTGCGCCCTGCCTTGCCAAGCGAAGTGGAGCTTTCTCTTAAAGAAGTGCTTGGTACAGAGATAAAGGTGCAGTATAAAGAGGGTAAAGGCAGCCTTAATATTGCCTTTTATTCAGACGAACAGCTAAAAGAATTTGCAAATTTGCTTGGGAAACACGAAAATATATAATTATACTAAATAAAAACAGTAAAAGGAATGACAAATATGTTAGATATTAAATTTGTTAGAGAAAATCCGGATATAGTGAAAGAAAATATTAAAAAGAAATTTCAAAATTCTAAGCTTGTGCTAGTTGACGAAGTGGTGGCATTGGATTTAGAAAACCGCGAAATTATCACGAAAATGGAAGCATTGCGCGCAGAACGCAACAAGCTTTCTAAAAGCATAGGCGGCCTAATGGCAAAGGGCGAGAAAGAAAAAGCCGAGGAAATGAAACAGCTTGTAAGCCAAGAGGCAGACACACTAAAAGAGCTTGAGGCGCAACAGGCGGTTATAGAAGAAAATATCAAGCAAAAAATGATGATTATACCAAACATTATTGATCCGTCTGTGCCCATAGGCAAGGACGACAGCGAAAATGTGGAAGTAAAGCGTTACGGCGAGCCCTTTGTGCCGGATTTCGAGATACCGTATCACACAGATATTATGGAAAAATTTGACGGCATAGATTTAGATGCTGCTCGCAAGGTGGCAGGCAACGGCTTTTATTATCTAATGGGTGATATAGCGCGCTTGCACTCGGCGGTTATTTCATACGCCAGAGATTTTATGATAGACCGCGGATTTACCTACTGCATACCGCCATATATGATACGCAGCAATGTGGTAACAGGCGTTATGAGCTTTGCAGAAATGGACGCTATGATGTACAAAATCGAGGGAGAAGATTTGTATTTAATCGGCACAAGCGAACATTCGATGATAGGTAAATTTATTGATACTATTTTGCCCGAGGCAGAGCTGCCCAAAACATTAACAAGCTATTCACCGTGCTTTCGCAAGGAAAAGGGCGCACATGGGCTAGAGGAGCGAGGAGTATACCGTATACATCAGTTTGAAAAGCAAGAGATGATAGTGGTGTGCAAGCCGGAGGAAAGCCCCCTATGGTATGACAAATTATGGCAAAACACAGTGGATTTATTCCGCACCATGGATATTCCCGTGCGCACACTGGAGTGCTGCTCCGGCGACTTGGCAGACCTTAAAGTGAAATCCGTAGACGTAGAGGCATGGTCCCCGAGGCAGAAAAAGTATTTTGAGGTAGGCAGCTGCTCTAACCTTGGCGATGCACAGGCAAGACGCCTTAAAATACGCATAAACGGCGAGGACGGCAAAAAATATCTTGCCCACACCCTTAACAACACTGTGGTAGCCCCTCCACGCATGCTTATAGCCTTTTTAGAGAACAACCTACAGAGAGATGGCACCGTGCGTATACCAGAGGCTCTGCGCCCATATATGGGCGGCAAAAGCGTTATTGAATGTAAAAAGTAAAAATCTAATATCAACACAATGCCTGCTGAACAGAAAACGGACGTCAGCAGGCATTTATATAGCAAATCACCTTGATATGCAGAACTTTTTGAATAATTTTACGGTGCGCAAATTTATTTTGTAAAAAGCTTGACAAATTACGATAGATTATATATAATAACTACTGCGCCCTATTTATAGGCGGCGTAAATGGCGGTATAGCTCAGTTGGCTAGAGCACTCGGTTCATACCCGGGGTGTCACTGGTTCAAGTCCAGTTACCGCTACCATATTGCAGCGTTTAGCTGAAGTTTGTTGGCACTCCTTGCATAAGTGGGGAGAGCAAGGCCGACAGTATTCAGCTAAACGCTGTGAATATGGCCCGATGGTCAAGCGGTTAAGACATCGCCCTTTCACGGCGGTATCCCGGGTTCAATTCCCGGTCGGGTCACCACTTAAAAGCGGCACAAACGATTAGTTTGTGCCGCTTTTGTTTTTTTGCTCTATGCTATTATTCGGCAGAGCCGGGCAAAGCACCCATTGTTTTGCCTTGGTCGTTGGTTTCGCCAACGGGATATTCAAAGCCGGAGGGAATAGCTAAATCGTCAAGGGTGAGGGGTAGCTCCGCAGGGCGAAAATGCTCGTTGAGCAGCGGCAAAAGGTTTTCTTTGTTAATGCCGTATACAGATTCGTCTTTGCCTTGCCGCGAGGTTTTGGTAAGAGAGCCGCCGGGGCAGCGCACCATAAATATATCTTCCTCTTTAATGCTTGTAAGCTTAATGCATAAATTAGCAAGCTCCATTAAATTGAAATTCGTGGCAAAATAATGCCTGATATTTACAGCAAGCTTTGGCATATCAGATACAGGAAAATCCTTGGTAAAGGTTTTAAATACAGCTTTATAAAAATATTGCTGCATTTCAAGACGCTTAAAGTCCTTTTGAGAGTATTGCATGCGCTGACGTATAATATGCTCGGCGGTAGCACCGTCGATACGGTGGGTGCCTTGCTCCACCACAATTTTTCCATATCCGTTTTCCACGTCCCAAGGCACGTACATTTCAATTCCGCCCATGGTGTCGATAATGCTGCGAAAGGCACTTTGGTCTATCGTAACATAATAATCGGTTGAAAGGCCAAAATCTTTTTTAATTACATTTGCAATATTTGCGATGCGATTTACTTGGTCATCACCATGCTGAAATAGGGCGTTTATTTTGCCTGTCACGCTGACATCGCCAACATAGCTGTCTCGTGGAATTTGCAAAACATTTATTTTATTGTTTTTTAAATCGTAGCGCACGTACATTACTATGTCCGTAAGGCCAACGCCCTCGGTAAAATCCATGCCTGTTTCAATGCTTTCGGTGGTAATGCCAAGCACAAGGATATTTATAGTATCCGATAAAGCCGCCTCCTCGGAATTGGCCTGCACGGCATCGGGCAAAGAGCCAGACTGCTTTGTTTCGAGCATGGAATCATAATAAAAATAGATATAGGCTGCCGCCGCCAACAGTAAAATCAATACCGAAAGTATAATCGCTACAATAAATTGCGATTTGGATAACTTCTTTTTCATATAAAAGTCCTTTCCTTTGGCAAATTACATAATTTATTTAAAATAGCAGCTTTTAAACGCTATTTATGCAATAACACACAACGACAAAGCGTTTTGCAAGATAAATATTAAAACTTTTATCAATACGGCAAATTAAAGGTTTTGGCGGCATAAGCCTGCATGCCGCGCACACGTAGGCGGCGCATACAGGGAAGATACAAATACAAATCGGCATAGCCATTTGCCAAGGAAATGGGGTGCTGCCTTGTGCGCAATGCCAAATCCTGCACCAGTACGCAAACATCGTGCCTTGTGAAAAACCTTGTGTAGCAAATACCCACAGTAGCGTTTTTATTTAAGCGTATATTTTCGCGGCAATAGCCCTCGCAAGATAAAATACAGGATAAAAAAGAAAGCAGCATAGGAAAAAGAAAGAGCGAAGAAAGCGGTGGCAGAACCGAGCGTGCCACAATATACAGCACCGTGAAAACAGCAAAAACAGATGCAGGCAGCCAAATATACTGGAAAATGCTGCGTGTTTTAGGCGCTTTAAATTCAGGCTCTTCCAAGGTAAATTCCGGTAATAGCAAGTGCAAAAGCGCACGATTTTTATTTTTAAAAGCAAAAACAGGCGCATCTGCCGCATGAAAGCTACCTGCGTATAAAAACACGGGATATCTGCGCAAAAGCCTTGCCGCAGGCGTAACGCGCACATCGCAGGCGGTGATAGCGGCGCACCAAAAGCGTCTTTCTATTTTAGTAACAAGTCCACCCTTGCTTATCAGCACACCGCCGTTGCGGCACACCTTAAAACCGGCTGTTCGGAAAATGGAGTACAGCACAGAAAAGGTAAATGCCAAAAACAAGAGGGCAGTGGCAAAGGCAAACCCAGCCGGAAGAAAATGCTCAAACCAAAGCTCTAACCGCGAAAAGCGTTCCCACGCGATATTGCCTGCATTTTTGCCCAGAACGTCTGTTAAGCGGTTTACAGTAACAATGGCGAACAGCGAGCTTGTAAGAATGTTTGCGCTCAGCATTACAAAGGCAAGGCGCTCTGCGCCGGCAGGCTCGAAAACCGAAACATCTTGCTTTACGGGCATTGCTGAATGTGCAAAGGCTTCAGCGTCTTTTTTAGAAAGATATAAGGTAGTGGTTTTGCCTATTTTGTTTGTTTTAAAATATAAAATAACCTTGCTTGCACCAAAAATGCGAAAAGAAAGGGGACGCACCGTTTCTACTACGGCAAGGCTTTTCAGCAGTATAGAATGTTTGCGCTTTATAAAAAGCCCCTCATAAATATCGATATTACCTTCGCCCTTAACGTACCCTGCGTTAAACCATAAAAGCACGGCAATCACTGCCATAAATACAAGTATAGCTGCGTCCTGTGTTAAAGCTGTAAAAAGGCTTTCCATATCAAAATTGATTACAGCCCTTATCATAGGAACAACACACAGTAATAAACTATATTTAATATACTTTAAGGCGAAAATCCAATGAAAGCGTGTAAGCTTTTTCATAGCTCTTGCCTTTCGCGTATTAGGGTGTACATGGCGTTTGCGTCCTTTGCGCTAAGCCCTGCTATTACAGCAAAAGTGCCGCTTGTAATAAGCACGCAATAGCAAGAGCCTATTATCCGCTGCAAGGGCGTTTGTATAATATGGCATGCCGATATAAACCGCAGCGGCACACGAAAAGCAGTGGGCAGAAAAAAGCCCTTTGTAATGGAAATTTCGGTTTTGTCTACAAATATCCTGCTGCGGATTAGGCGCAAATATATAAAAAATCCGCCGAGTACAAAGGCTACAGCAAGAACAGCACCTACCCACCGCACAGCAAAGCTGAGGGCGTAGGATAATAGCAAGCCAATTGCAGTAAGCTGGCACGCCGTAAGCGCAGCGCCTCTCTTTTTAACAGTAAACCCCATAGCAGCCCCTTATACAAATAGTATTATATACGCGTAATTAACTCTTAGTTGCTATTATTCGCCAATCGGTATTTAAGGTATGGAAGGCAGTATCTTTAGCCAGCACCATTACCTTGTCGCCTGAAATTATCTGCGTAGTTCCGCGAGGAATAATAAATTGTCCGTTGCGCGTTACAGATATTATAACCACATCTGGCGGAATTACCAGCTGTGCCAAGGTTTGCCCTGTATATCTGAATGTGGGCGGAATTTGGATTTCGGTAAGGGAAACAGTGCCTCCGGCAAGGCTTAAAAGCTGCTGAATAGACGCTGTTTCCACCTCGCGCTCTATAAGGCGTGCAATATTATCGGTGCTGCTTACGGCGATATCAACGCCAAGGCTTTTAAGCACCTCGGCATTTTTAGGGTTATTAACACGCGCCACGGTTTTCTTTACTTTAAAAACCTGCTTTGCAAGCTGGCACGAAATAAGGTTATCCTCGTCGCGTCCGGTAACTGCAACCAAGGCCTGGCAGCCCTCTACATCTGCAGATTGCAGCACAAGCATGGTGGTGCCGTCGCCATGGATAACAGGTATATCAAGGCTGTTTGCGGTACGCTCGCAGGCAGCAAGGTCTTGCTCTACTATAGTGGGGTTGTGGCCGTGCTCAAGCAAGGTTTTGGCAAGATAATACCCTAGCTTGCCACCGCCAACAATACAAACTCTCATAAATTCAGTTCCTTTTCTTTAATCAGCTATTTCGCTGAAAATAATCCTATCGCCGGCATGCAGCAAAAGGTCTTGCCTTGTGGCAAGCTCTACAGTGTTGTTTGCGCGCATAACGCCATATATAAGCACGCCCTCGCGCTGTGCAATACAAGAAATTGGCTTGTTAAATTCGGTTTCTTTAACAGGCACGGAAAAAAATGTGGCTGTAGACGAGCCAAGCGTCACCGTGTGCCCCTCGGGAGATTCGTCCTCTAAAAGGCCACAAAGCATGGAGTGTACGGTAAGATTGGTAGAGCAAATAGTGCGCATGCCAAAACGCTGTGCAAACACGTCTTTACGGGAAGGATCTGTTACACGGGTGATAACTCGCGGCACATGAAAAATATTTTCCGCAACCTGCCCTACCATGATATTAATATTATCGTCCGGAGTAACCGCGGCAACCGCGTCGCAGCTTTCGATACCGGCACTGCGCAGAACGTCAACATCTATGGGTACGCCTATTATAGACATGCCTCCAAGAGTAAAATCTGCCATTTCGTTAAGCTTTTCAATATTGCGCGCGTCTTCGTCTATTACGCTAACAGCGTGCCCTGCCTGCTCTAAAAGCATCACAAGGTTGCAGCCCACGCGCCCACAGCCAACAATAAGTATATTCAAAAATCCACCTCATTTTATCATTTTGTGTAAAGCTGTAATTTATAATAATTACAAGCATATATAATGTTTGACGTGCTTTAAGCTGAACACAAGAAATTTATTATCATTATACCCTTTGTTGCGGCAAAATACAATCTCATAAATATCATACTTATAACAGAGCGCAAAATATGCAGATAAATACCAAAAAGCACCGCATCGGTTTTCGGTATATCATACTGAAAGCAAATGCAGTGCGATAGGTAAAGATATTGCCATGTTTGGCACTTGAAAAGATTTTATAAAGCCTGCAAACAAAGCCGTTTATTCCGCAGCCTTGCGCCCATTGGCAAGCCGCATTATTCGCAAGACACCGAGGCATCTGCCTCTTGCTTTTCAACAAGACGCTTATTTACATTACGGCGCAGCAAGGTGTATACAATAGAAAATGTCGGCACGGCAAAAAGCATGCCCACAACGCCAAACAAGCCGCCGCCCACGGTAACTGCCGCAAGCACCCACATGGCAGGCAGGCCAACGCTGCTGCCCACCACACGAGGGTAAATAACATTGCCCTCAATTTGCTGCAATACAAGCAAGAATATCACAAACCAAAGTGCCTGTATAGGATCTATCATAAAAATCATAAATCCGCCCACTACAGTGCCTACAAAAGCACCTATAATAGGAATAAGGGCGGTAATGCCCACAAGCGCACCAACCATAGGCGCATAAGGGAAACGGAATAAAAGCATGCCAAGCCAGCAAAGGCTGCCGAGAATACACGCCTCTATGCACTGTCCGGAAATAAAATGTGCAAAGGTATTAGAGGAAAACTTGGCGATTTCAAGCACAGTGGCAGTTCTTTTTTCGGGAAGATATGCTTGCAATATGCGTTTTAATTGGCTATTAAGCTTTTCTTTGTTTAATAGAATATACAAGGCAAAAATAAAAGCCACCACCATGTTAAACACACCGTTAAAAATGCCGCTTAGCATGGTAACAGTGCCGCCAAGTAACCCTGTTGCACCGTTTTTAATAAAATCGAATATAGTTTTGCTTAAATCTTGCCATGGGATATTAAGGGACAAAAGCCAGCTTTCGAGGGCAGGGATATCCCCTGCCTTGGCGAGAGCGCGCTGCATAAGCTCTTCAAAAAACAAAGGCACGTTTTTGGCAAGGATAGAAAATGCGCCAAAAAGCTCGGGTACTACAAGGGATATTACGGCGGTTATTATAGCCCCAATGGTAAAAAGAGAAAGCAAAATGCAAATAGGACGGCGCGCGCGCGACACAAAGCGCGCCTTTGCCTTTGGGAAAAAATGCCTTTCCAAAAAGCCAAGGGGAACGCCCAACACAAACGCAATGCAAAATCCGATTAAAAGGGGAGAAGTAAGGGATATCAAGCCCGATAATGCGGAAAGCAGCATTTCGTAATGCTGAAGTGCCCAGTACAAAAGCACGGTTCCTGCGGCTATCAAAAAAACAGTTTTTGCCTTTTTACGGTTAAATTCCAAAAACATCAGCCTCCTGTATCAGCTTTTCTGCAATGCCCTTGGCAAGCGCGGCATGTGCCTCGGGTGTAAGATGCATGCCGTCAATTTCGCTCATTACAACATTAGGCAGTAAAGCGGCGTCTATAAAATGGCAGTCGGCAAGGGCGGCAATGCGGCGATATTCTTCACCAAGGGCAGCCGATTTTTCGTGGCAGCCTATGCCCATTTCAGCACCGAAAACCAAGTCGCCGTAATTTGCACGCATTATGGGCGGTGATACAATAAGTATATTCGGCTTTGTTTTCCAGCATGGTGTCGCCGACGCTTTTTGCACAAGGCGCAGCATGCCTTGGGCAATATTGCGCGCGTTGCAGGAAAACCGTTCCTTTACATCATTGGTGCCAAGCATGATAATTAAAAGAGAAATAGGCGAATGGGTGTTTAATATGGGCGTTACAAGCTCCACACCGCAAAGCCCCTCAGTAAGGCTGTCGTTAAAAGCGGCGGTGCGCCCGCAAAGCCCCTCGGCTATAACGGAGTAATCGTCGCCAAGATAGCTTTGCAAAAGGCAAGGCCAGCGCGTGTTTTCGTCGTATCTGGCATCAGTGGCAGGGGCGTAGCCATAGGTGTTGGAATCGCCGTAAATAAGAATAGTTTTTTTCATAAGATACCTCGTTTATAGTAATTTATCTGCGATTGAATTGGTGGTAAGTTCTTTATTTTGCAGGCAAAGCTCAGGCGCACGGCGGCAATATTCGTTAAAAAGCACGTCTATAAGAAACAAAATGCCCATTTTAGCCGCAACGGAGCCGGATTGCAAAGGCCCCTCTTTAGAGCCACAAAGCAGCATGATATCTGCATAGGCGGAGGCAGGCGACTTTTTAAAATGTGAAAATACTATTATTTTCGCGCCTCGTTCCTTAGCAGGACGCAAAACGTCAAGCATGTCCTTAGTGGCACCGGAATAAGTGAAAAACATCACAACATCGTCTTTATCAAGCAAAGATGCACTCATTGCCTGTAAATGTGCGTCCTCAATGCAATAAAAATTCGATGCGGCGGTTAAAAACCGTGCCCATGCCTCCATTGCTAAAACCATGCTGCCGCCTTGGCCAAAGCAATATATACGTTTGGCTTTATATAAATAATCTACAGCCCTTATAATATCCGCGTCATTAATAAGCTCCAGTGTTTGGGTAATAGAGCTTACGTTCGTGCTGTACAGCTTGCGGCACATCTCGCCGATGCTGTCGTCCACAGAAATTTTGCCGTATAAGCCATATTCGTTATTAGAGCCTGTGGCGGCACCATGGGCGGTGGCAAGCCCCAGCTTAAAATCGTTATATCCTAAATATCCAAGGGTTTTGCAAAAGCGAAACACAGTTGCCTCGGCAACATTACATTCTTCGGCAAGGGCGGTTATTGATAAAAACTGAGCCTCCTCACGGTTGGCGAAAATATAATCAGCCACTTTTTTGCCTGCCTTTGTAAGCTGCATATATTTTGCCGTTAGCGTGTCCATTACATCTTCGTGTTTCATATTACCCTTACCTTCTTAATAACGTGTATATTAGGTGCATATAATTGCACCATAAAATTTGATTTTATAATATAATTAATTCGCCGTGCTTTCATCTTTCGCTTTAGCGGCGAGTAAACGGTATACGTAATCGCGCCGCGAGATGCAGAGTTTGCCCACGGGCGGCGGCTCTGCTCCGCCCGTTGGGTTTTTGCAATGTTATTGCATTTTGCAATCTCTGCCTATTGGTTTTCTCTATTCTGCCTGTCAGCAGGGGTTTATATATGATATTGCGCGCGGCGCAATGATAACGAATTCCTACGGAGTGTTACCCTTTCGTCACCGAAATGGTAACCGGAAAGGTGTCGCTGTTTGCGAGGCAGCGAACCCACGCACAATATGAGGCTCCGCCTACAAAAGCCCAAATGCATGCTGAGCGCATGCACTCCTCAGGCGGAGAGCGGCTTTTGCCGCCTAAGGCGGCAGTGCGCGCCCACGCGCCCTGTAACGGCTGCGCATCATATGTTACCGTGTATTGGTTTTTACCTTTATGGGCTTTAGGGCTTATTTGCAATAGTTTTCTTACAGTTAGTTTCTTCTATCATTGCGGGCGGAGCAGAGCCTGTTTAGTATGGTATGATTGTTTACACAATGTCCGGATAGATTGTTTACAGTTTTGTAGTAAAATAAAGGCATA
>JAVWZM010000019.1:0-34659 GCA_036661035.1 Oscillospiraceae bacterium | reverse complement strand
AATACAGCTTATCGCATCTATTTTAGCAAAGCAAATGGAAGAATAATAGAGCAGGTGGCAGGCAGATTATCGGTATGCACCATATAAAACGCTTACGGTAAACAGCAAACATAATTTGAAAAATACGGTTCAAAATTAAAAACATGTGATAAATCCCCCTTGATACATGGCTGTTGTAGCCCACATATCAAGTGGGATTGTTCTGTAAACCTATTTTATACTGCTTATTATTTGTGGCTATAAAAAATTGTGTGCCTTATGCAAAACGAGTGATTTCTCGGCTGCACGCAATTGCCTTTACACAGTGTAAACCTTTAGGTTTTTATATTCCGCAATAAGTGGTGCCATTTGCCTAAAGCCAAGCTTGCCGCCTGTAATTGCATTTCCCAGTGTGCCGTCGTCCTCGTATTCAAGCACCTGTAAATCGTTTACAAAAAAGAAAATACGGCTGCCGCTGCGAATAATGCGCAAGGCATAGCTTTTGTCGGCATCGGCAACGTCGGGGATAGGATCCGCCCCTTGCGCCACTAAATGAAAGCCATAGCTTTTGCGCAAATTGCAAGTGTGAAAGGCGCGTTCCTCGGGATATCTGCGCCTAAAATAAGAAAGATGATACGCGTTTAAATCGCCATGATGATAAAAATCGTATTCGCCTGTTCTTTTGGCAAGACCGCCTGTTAAAATATCCTCGCCGTTTTTGCCAAGGGCACCAAAAAACATCACGCAAAGCCCAGGCTCCCTTAAAGGGGTAAACTCCCATTCAATTCTTACGTCAGATGGAAAATCCACAGGACACCACAGCACAAAATTGGATTTTTGCCCAAGGTCGGGGCTAAGCTTGCCCTCAAGGCGCATGCGCCCCATAGGAAAGCTGATTGCGCCCTCGCCCTCGCACACAAAGCCCTCTAAGTCTTCTTGGCATGCAAGGGGATTTTCGTATATTAAATTATTCATAGCTACAGTTTTCATTTGCTGCCTCCAAGCTGATGTTCATATTGCAACTTGACTTATTATTGTCTTTGTACTCGAGCCTTTTGTCAAGCCGCATACAGCAAAGACGGAGCTTTTAGTAGGACAATCAAAAGTAAAATTGCTGTGATAGCCATATTGGCAAATATTAATTATAAATCGAAAAAGTCTAAATGTCGATTGACGTAAATAACCCACGCAAACAGCGCGCCACCTGCCACAATAAAAAATATGCCTATAACCATTGTCCACGCGGCAAGGCCCACAAATGGATTAAACATCATAAACAGGCCGATGATGCCCTTAACTGCCGCTTCTACAATTGTGCCGCGGCATGGGTAGCCCACAGCGTGCTGGCGCAAAGCCAAGGATATTTTAAGCGCCGCGCTGATTATTGCCCAAAGCCCAAGCACCACACCCAAAAACACAATGGAAACATCGCGTTTTAATAAAAACACAACGCCAACCGCAAGGCTCATTACGCCCTGTATCAGCTTTATGGAATTTGCGCTTTTGTACTCCTTAGTGCCAAAGCTGAAAGCAAGCTCGCATGCGCCCACTGCCAAAAGCGTGATGCCTATAAGTATCGGCAAAATATTCATAATGCCACGAGGCCAAACAATAGCAGTAAGCCCCAAAATAAATAATATGGCTGCCGCAAGTATCAATGCCCATTTCCAGCGTTTAAAAGATTTTTCCATAATGCCCCTTTCTTTCGGTACATGCACAGCTTACAAAAGCGTGCGCCGCAATTCCTCCCCCGATTTTGGCGAAAGCATGGCAGGTGGCACATCAAATGCCGTAAACGCGCCGCACATGCCCTTACTTGCCATGCGAATACATGCGCGTGTAAAAGCCGTAGCTACGCTAGAGGTAAACCCGGGGTTAGACTCTAGCTTTAGGCTGTATTCCAGCACATGCGCGTTGCCCTCGGCGGTGTTGCCGCTGCGCAGCACAAAGCCGCCGTGTGGCATGCCGCTATGCTCCTTTGCCATGGTTTCTTCGCTTATAAAATTAACCGTAGTGTCGTAATCTGCAAAATAATTCGGCATTTCTTTAATTTGTTTTTCTATGGCGGCTTTGTCTGCCCCGTCCTTTGCCACTACATAGCAAAGCCTTGTGTGCTTTTGCCTTGTGGTAAGCACAGGGTTTTCCCCTTTGCGCACTGCGTCCAGTGCCTCTTGGCAGGGTATAGTGTATTGCTTTGCGTCTTGCACGCCCTCTATACGGCGCACTGCGTCAGAATGGCCTTGGCTTACGCCCCTGCCCCAAAAGGTATAGCTTTCGCCCTTTGGCAGCACCGCCTCGCCGTATATGCGCTGTAAGCTGAAAAGCCCCGGATCCCACCCTATGGAAATAAGGCTTGCGTGGCCGCTTTGCGTTGCGGCGGCGTCCATTTTGGCAAAATATTCGGGGATATGGGCGTGGTTGTCAAAGGTGTCTACAGTGTTAAAATATTGGGCAAAATATGGCCCTTGCACGGGCAAATCTGTGGCGGAGCCACCGCAAAGCAGCACAGCGTCAAGCTTGTTTGCCCACTGGGCAGCATCGTCAATGCTTACAACAGGCACGTCTTTTGCGTTTATAGAAATATTAGTTCTGCGTGAAAACACGGCGCAAAGCTCCATATCGGGGCTTTGTGCAATTGCCGCTATGGCACCTTTGCCTAAATTTCCATAGCCGACAATACCTACTTTATAAATTTTATTCATATAAAACCCTCTATACTTATTTTTTAGCAGGGGCAGTGCTGGAAACAGGAGCAGGATCTGCGCCTGTAACGCCGCTTATATTAAAGGTGCCTGTCATGCGGTAGCTGCCGTAATCGGAATAATTAAAGGCTACGCGATATTCGGCGGCAGGATCCAGATTTGCAAATGTGGCGTTTTGGGTGGTGCCGTCAGCCTTAAAAAACGCAGTGCCGATATAAGTGGCTACGCCGTCGCCCTTTTTCCACAGGGCGGCAGATGCCTCTTGATGCTTTGTTTCTTTAGGGACATATACTTCGTTTGCAAGGGCAAAAACAGCCGAATTTACGTTAATGGTAATGCTACCGCTATGGGAAAAATAATCCGTAGTGCGGTTGCGTATCAAGGTAAACGCGCCTGCCATGCCGCTTTCGGTGATAACAGCGTTCATGCTGCCTGCTTCCACCGGCACTTCAAAGCCCTCGGGCATGTTTATGCTGCCGCCATCTAGTACCTCTACAAGATTTTGGTCTACATCAGTTTCAATCGTCGGCTCGCTATTTGCTTTTTTGCCACATGCCGCAAGGCTGAAAAGCAAAACACTGCTAAGGGCAAGTGCTGATATCCGTTTTAAAACATTCTTTTTCATTATCTGTCCTCCGATTATAATATGTCCGTTTTTTACTGCATTATTGCCTTAATGGCATCTGCCTCTTTAGCCGCAAGGGGGCTGTATTCGCCTGCATTAAACAAATTGTCGTAGCGATATATGGAAAATCCGCTAAGACCGCTTGTTTCTTTTATCGCCTCTATCTGCCTTGCAAGGTTTTTGCCGCTTTGCCATTCGGCTTGGTCGTTTGCGCCGCCGTCGCCTGCGCCTATGCGGTACGCGCCAATGCCCACGTGCAAGCGCACACTGCTGTGCCGCGGATACGCCGCCCAGTCGTGGCAAAGCTTTGCAAATTGATAGTCTGTGCGTCCGGATTTAGTAAGATAATCAAAGCCCCAATATATTTGCGGTGTTACGTAATCTACATATCCGGGGGTTTCAAGCCAAAGGCAAACGTCACTATACTGCTGGTTATAATTATTATCGTTATTACCCTGAGGACTAATGCCGAACACTATATTCGGCTTAATCTCTTTTATGGCAGTGTATGTTTCTTTTACCAATGTGTTCACGTTATCTCGCCGCCACTGGGCAAGGGTTTTGCCTTTTCCGTTTGCAGAAAACTGCTCTTTATCGAAGCTTTCCTCGGTAGTGGGGTAAAAATAATCGTCAAACTGCACGCCGTCTATATCATAATTTTGCACTACCTCGCGCACGCCGTCGATAATATATGCGCGCACATCGGGGTTTGCAGGATCGAGATAAATGCCCTCGCTCACGGTTATAGCCCAATCGGGGTGTAGGGCGGATATGCCGTTTGCCGCTAAATTATCTGGGGTTTTGGCGTTTAGCCGCACACGGTATGGGTTTATCCATGCCTCTATGGCAAGGCCGCGGGCGTGGGCTTCGTTTACAAAAATTAAAAACGGATCGTAGCCCACATCTTGCCCCTGTGTGCCTGTGATAAGATGGCTCATGGGGAATTTATCGGTTTTATACAATGCGTCCGCAAAGGGGCGCACTTGCACTATTACACGGTTTAGCCCTATGTTTTTGCAATTATCCAGCATGGCGCCAACGCTTGCGGTAAAGGCGGTATCTGTAGAGGTATCGAGGTTTTTCCATTCGAGATAGCTTATCCACATGGCGCGGTAATCGCCTGTGCCAATGGGCGCAACTTGCGATGAGGAATTAGGCGGCACAGAAGTAAAATCGCCTTTAATGCTGTCGCTTTGCGAAGATGGCGAGGCAGTACATGCCGATAAAACACAACAGGATAATATTATCGCCGCCAGCTTTTTGGTATAACGGTTTGCTGAATGCATTATTTTTGCCCTCCATGGGTTTCTGCGTATTTGAATAAGCAAAGGGAAAACAGCAATTGCACAGCCGCAATTGCGCCGCCAACCACTCCGCCCATTACTCTGCCAAGTGGCATAAAGCCGCACACAAGCTGCACTGCGCCTGCGATAATCACAAGCTGTGCCATGTTGCGCCTAGCGCCTACAGCCTGCCTTGCATAGGTAAGGGCAAAGCATGGCCAAGCCAGAGCCGCAAGAATATATCCAAATTTCGGCATAAGCCCAAGCACAAGCAAAATGGCGGCGACAAGCGGCACGGTTTTATCTTTGCCGGTGGCGGCACTTGCCAAAAACAAAAGCCCACCGCCAAACAGCAATAATGCCACAGAGCCGAAAAGGGACGCATTGTACCCAAAGGCAAAAAGGGCGCATTGCAAAATGCTAAGGGCGGCAGATGCCACACATAAGCCATAATATGTTTTAACAGTTAATTTCATTCTCTACTCCTTGAACCGATTTTATCTATATAGAATATATAGCATCTTATATTGACAAGCAAAACTTTTACATAGAGTACAAGCTGCACAATATCTCATTATACGCTTTTAAGTATATCACAAAATACATTTATAGTGAATAATAAATTGTAAACAGATGCAAAGCATATGCAAAACTAATAGCATTAATAATGCAAAAATGCCGATAAAGAGCAATATTACATACGCTCCTTATCGGCAAATATAGCAAGCTTGCTTTGCCTTTAGGGAGTGCATGGCAAGATAAGCGGCTATATTATTCTTTTATATCAAGCTTAATGGATAATTCGCGCAATTGCTTTTCTTCCACATTTCCGGGGGTGCCTGTCATCAGCTCGCTTGCGTTTTGCACCTTTGGAAAGGCGATTACGTCGCGGATAGACTCGCACCGCGTCATCAGCATAACAAGGCGGTCGAAACCAAATGCCATGCCGCCATGTGGTGGCGCGCCGTATTCGTAGGCCTCCATTAAATAGCCAAAGCTGTTTTGCGCGCGTTCCTCGGTAAAGCCCAATGCCTTAAACATGCGCGCTTGCAAAGCGGGGTTATTTATGCGGATAGAACCGCCGCCAAGCTCACAGCCGTTTAATATCATGTCGTATGCCTTTGCACGACATTCGCCCGGGGCTGTTTCTACCTTGTCCATGTCCTCGTCCTTTGGCATGGTAAACGGGTGATGCTTTGCAACATATCTTTCGTCCTCCTCGCTGTACTCAAACAGAGGAAAGTCCGTAACCCATAAAAAGTTAAATTCGTTTTTATCAAATAGCTCAAACTTTTTCGCAATTTCAAGCCTAAGTGCGCCCAAGGCGGCAAAAACCGTATCGTCCTTAGCGTCTGCCACAATCAAAATAACGTCGCCTGTTTCGGCATTTGCCATCTCGCGCACCGCCGCAATTTCTGCAGGTGTTAAAAATTTCTCGTAGCTGGAGGTTTCACCGCTATCGGTAAGGCGAGTATAGGCAAGCCCCTTTGCACCGTAGGTTTTGGCAACCTCTACAAGCTTGTCTATCTCTTTGCGAGTTAGGCGGTCGGCAAGGCCTTTTGCGTTAATGCACCTTACACTGCCTTTTTCCAAAGCACCCTTAAACACAACAAACTCGCTGTCTTTAACGGCAGGGGAAATATCTACAAGCTCAATGCCAAAGCGCAAATCGGGCTTATCAGAGCCAAAACGCTCCATTGCCTCGCTGTATGGCATGCGCAAAAACGGTGTTTTAACGTCGTGATTATATATCTCTTTAAAAATGCGCTTTACAAGCCCCTCGTTCATCTCCATGATATCGTCCTCGGTGACGAAGGACATTTCCATGTCTATTTGTGTAAACTCGGGCTGGCGGTCTGCGCGCAAATCTTCATCGCGAAAGCATCTTGCTATCTGGAAATATCTGTCGAAACCCGAAAGCATTAATAGCTGCTTATATAGCTGTGGCGACTGGGGCAGAGCGTAAAAATGCCCCGGCTGTACACGGCTTGGCACAAGATAATCGCGCGCGCCCTCGGGCGTGGAGCCTATCAGCATGGGTGTTTCAATCTCGGTGAAATCATTGTCGCAGTAGTAATCGCGCACTATTTTGGCAATGCGGCTGCGCAAAACAAGTGGCTCGTGGGCAATAGGGCGGCGCAAATCCAGATAGCGGTATTTAAGGCGCAGCTCGTCCTTTACCTTTATTTCGTCACGTATTTCAAATGGCGAGGTTTTCGCCTCGCTTAATATACGCATTTCCGTCACAAATAGCTCCACATCACCGGTGGCGATTTTGTCTGTTTTCGCTTGGCGTTCTCGCACAGTGCCTTTTGCAATCAGCACGTATTCGCTGCGCAGTGTGGACGCTTTTTCAAATATTTCTCTATCGGTGCCGTCGTCGAATATCAGCTGTAAAATGCCGCTGGTATCGCGCAAATCCGCAAATATTACGCCGCCCTTGTCGCGGCATTTGGCGCAGGAGCCTGCCACGGTAATTTCTTCCCCTACGTTTTCGGCGCGCAGCCTGCCGCAATATTTTGTGCGGCGCAAATTTCCCATTGTTTCCATGTGTTAAACCATTCCCTTTACAAAATGTTATCCCAAGCTGCCTTACGGCAAGGGGAAAAATTATCTTATAGCGTTTACAATGCTTTCGTCAAGGCTTACCTCAACAGGCTCGCCGCCACTCATGTTTTTCAGCACTGCCTTGCCTGAGGCAACCTCGTCGTCGCCCAGCACTATGCAGTATTGTGCGTTTAGCTTGTCGGCGTATTTCATCTGTGCTTTTAGCCCACGCCCCACTACGTCATATTCGGCGTAAATGTCGTTTTGTCGGCAAATTGCGGCAAGCTGTGCCGCCTTTAAAAGGGCTGTGTCGCCAATGTTTGCAATATATAGGCGTGGCGCGTCGTCGCTGCCCATAGGCGCATTTTCCGCCTGCATGGCAAGCATTAATCGCTCTATCCCCATGCCAAAGCCAACGGCAGGTGTGGTTGGCCCTGCAAATTCGTCCACGAGGCCGTTATATCTGCCGCCGCCGCAGATTGTACCCTGAGTGCCTACAGCGGTATGGATAAATTCAAACACGGTGTTTGAATAATAATCAAGCCCACGCACTATGGTGGGGTTTACAAAATATTCGATACCGTCAGCGGTAAGTGCCGCTTTAACGCCGTTAAAATGCGTGTTGCAATCTTCGCATAAATAATCCAGCATCACAGGAGCTTTTTCGGCAATCTGCTTGCAGGCGTCGTTTTTACAGTCCAGTATGCGCATGGGGTTTCTTTGCAGCCTGTCTTTGCAGGTTTCGCATAAATCCCCTTCATAGGCTTTAAAATATTCGCGCAATGCCTCGTGATAAGCTTTGCGGCAGGTTTTACAGCCGATAGAGTTTATCTCTAAGCGAAACTGCGATACGCCAACCTTGTGCAAAACGCTCTGTGCTACGGCGATTACCTCGGCGTCGCTCATGGGGCTGTTTGTGCCGAAACATTCTATGCCAAATTGATGAAACTCGCGCAGACGGCCCTTTTGCGCTTTTTCGTATCTGAAACAGCTTTGCAGATAATACATTTTAAGGGGCATGGGCATAGAGCCTAAAAGCCCGTTTTCAAGCACTGCCCTTGCAACGCCGGAAGTGCCCTCGGGGCGCAGAGTGATGCTGCGCTCGCCTTTATCAAGAAAGGTGTACATTTCTTTGCCCACAATATCTGTGGTGTCGCCAACGCCACGGGCGAAAACCTCTGTGCTTTCAAAGGTGGGCAAGCGTATTTCTTTAAAGCCATACAGCCCTGCCACATGGCGCATCACCGCCTCAAGGCGTATCCACGCGCCGCTTTCCGTGGGCATAACGTCCGCGGTTCCGCGCGGTTTAGTGTATTTTACAGCCATGTTTTCCTCCAATTATGCATGTGCGATAGCACCGCTTTAGGTTATTATAATATGATTAGTTAAATTTTACAAGATTTTATCTTATTTTTCGACATTCCAGATAATATCTTTTTTCTCGTGCCGTACCCATGGAGAAGGTTTTCTTCGGCAATACACCGCCCTCCACTACGCCGCGGAACAAATCGCTTTTGGCAAATGGCGGCATTATCACGCCGATATAGCCTTTTTTTACAAGGGCGCGCACCGACGCCTCGTCGTGTATGTAATCCACTTTAAGAATAGGGTGGTTAGTTTCGATATAATATTTTAAAAACGCCTCAAAGGTGCCTACGGCAAGGGGCGCAGGTGGGTTTAGTATGCCGGCGACGCTGTCTGATTGCTCGCTTAGCATATGTATTACCTGCTCGCCCTTGGCAGGTGGGCAAAGAGAACCGTTTACATGCTCAAGAAATTCGTTTGCCACCATTAAGATAGTGCTGTCGTCTGCGCCGTAAAGCACACGGTGAATAGGCTCTATCAAAAGGGCAGGGCAGTGTACGTTTACAAGCTCCACAAGGCAAAAACGCGCAGGGTGGCTTTGCCTTTCCTCGGGGGTAAGGGTGGGCTTTATTTCCTCCCAATATGCCTTTGCTGTGGCAAGGGAGTGGTTGCCGTCACCCACGGCTATCGCCATGGGCTTTGATGCATCTGCATGTGGATATTTTTTTGCAAAATATTCGGGGCAAGCAAACGCGCTTATGCGGCGTTCTATATCGGAAATCATTTTTGCGTCTGTAATGGCATATCCTGTAATATGCCCACCGCCTAGCATTAAGTCGAAATCATACAGCTTGTCAAGGCTTGATGTAATGGCGCTAATCGGCTCAATCACACTGTTTTTATCGTCGTCTAAAAGCATCATGATATGTGGCGTTTCAAGGAGCGCATCTCGGCGCACGGCAAGGCGTGGCGGTATGCGCTCCACCACTGTGTTTTCGCTTGGACGCACAAGGGGAAAAGCGTCTTTTTCGTAGCTGTAGCTTTCTAAATCCACGTTTCCCACAAGGCCCGGACGCATGCCCGAGGCGGTATTGCGCTCTACATATACAAAGCCGTGCAAAGAGCGCGTAAGTACATTTTGCAGACAATATTCCATTGAAGTATGTATTTTTTCTATGCGTGCATCGGGGTTTTCATCGCCAAGATAAATTTCGGGGAAAATAAGCGACAGGGTGCTATCTGCACCATTTGTAAAGCTTTGTGCCTTTTGCCAATATTCGCCCTCGCTTGTAAACTGGTCGCATGCAAGCACTGCCCATTTTTGCAAATCTGTGTCGGGGCTTGGCAAAAGGATATCTGCGGCGCAAAAAATATTATTCATACATCGGTTCTCCTTGTGTTTTAAGTGTTGTGAAAGCAAAACGGTCAAGACCGCTGCCTACAATATATGGCGTTAAATAAAATTGCTAACCGAGGGATATTGCAGTGCCCAAGTTTCAAATCCGGACGAAAACACATGTTTGTATTTTCAATATAATATAAAAAGCAGGTGATGATATATTAAACGCAATAACGCACCTTTTTTGTTGGTAGCGGCCGCTTTAATGTGCAGCATAGGCGGCGTGTGTGTACGCATGATAAGCTGGCAGCCCCTTGCCATTAACGGCGCGCGTGGGCTTATAGCGGCGTGCGTTACTGCTGCGTTTATGGCGTTTACACATCACAAATTGCGCATTAACAGGCAGATAATATCCTGCGCCGTGGCGCTTGCCCTTACCATGTATTTATACGTGCTTAGCCTAAAGCTAACCACCGCGGCAAACGCTATTTTGCTAATGTACACTTCGCCCGTGTTTGTAATGCTGTATATGTGGATATTTTTACATATTCGCCCCACTGCGCAAAGCGTAATTTCGGTGGTAACAGTGCTTTGCGGCATGATGCTTTTATTGGCAGACGGCATGGCAAGGGGGAATATTTATGGAGATATACTTGGGGTTTTAAGCGGCTGCGCTTATGCAGGCGTGTTTTTGGTAAACACAGGTAAAGACGGTGACGCCTTTTCGTCCTATTTTTTAGGGCAGCTTTTAGCAGGGCTTATCGGCATGCCATTCGTTTTTGCCGTTACCGATTGGCAAAGCGGCACCTTGATATGCATTGCGCTTTTAGGCGTGTTTCAGCTTGGAATATCCTATATATTAATGGCAAAGGGCATAATGCACACGCCGCCCTTTACCGCAAGCCTTATCACAAGCATAGAGCCTGTATTAAGCCCCATATGGGTAATGCTGTTTTGTGGGGAAAGCATGTCTAAAATAAGCATTTTTGGTGGTGCGCTTGTAATATGCAGTATCATATACGGCAGTAAACCACACAAAAAGATTGAAAATGAAATTTAAGAGCGAAGAAAATTTACACGCTTTTCCAAGGCTTTATCAAGCACCAAGGCAAATGTGGCTTTTACTATATCGGGGAAAATAAAGGGATAAACGCAAAAAACAAGGCTTTTGCCAAGGTCTAGCCCTGTAATGGTCATAAACCAAGCTGTGCCGAAAACATAGCAAAATAAAAGCCCAAGCAGCATGGCGGATATTATTATCCAAAGCTTGCCGCTTTTAGTTTTGGCAAGGCTTGTAAAGAGAACAATGAAAAAATACCCAAGGATATAGCCGCCTGTTTTGCCGAATAAAACGGCAGGCCCGCCCATAAACCCTGCAAACACAGGCACGCCGAAAGCACCAAGTGCCACATATACAGCCACAGAGCCAAGTGCCGCTAAGGGCGGTAGTAGCATGCCCGAAAGGTAAACCCCAAGCACCGCAAGGTTAAAGGGAACAGGGCCGATAGGTATGATTATCTGCGCCAATACGGCTGTAAAGGCGGCTAAAAGTGCAGATATTACTAAAGAACGGGTTTTAGATTTGCGCATATAGAACAATCCTTTTATATAGGTTATAAATGTGATGCAGATTTTGCAATTGTCAAAATAACAGGAAAATAAAATCAATCGTCCCACGAGGAGATATTCAGGCGATTACAGCCTTTAAAATACCACCTATCATAAGCGAAGTTGCTATATTTTGCAATTGCCTTATGGGCTTTAAATTGATAATGCATTTTACATTTTACCCTTTTTGCAGTTGAGATGCAATAGCCTTTGCCGTGGGCGTGGCGGCTATGCCACCGTTTGCGGTTTCTCGCAAATCGCTCGGCAGGCTTTTGCCTACGCGGTACATGGCGGTTATTACTTCATCTGTGGGTATCACGCTTTTTTGCCCGGCTAAGGCCATGTCTGCGCTGGAGATAGCGTTCATGCTTTGGCTTGCGTTGCGAAAAGAACAGGGCAATTGTACAAGCCCTGCCACAGGATCGCATATCAGCCCCATGCAGTTTATCAGCACAATACCCACAGCCTCGGCGCACATTTCGTTTGTGCCACCTGCCAAATAAACGGCGGCGGCAGACGCCATGGCGGCGGCTGTGCCACATTCTGCCTGACAGCCGCCCTCAGCACCGCTGACAGTTGCGTTTTTAGTGATAATGGCGCCAAAGCCGCTTGCAACAAGCAAAGCGGAGATAAGTGCATCTTCGGATAAATTAAGCCGCCTTTTAACAGAAAAAAGCACAGAGGGCAATATGCCGCAAGCCCCTGCCGTGGGTGCTGCGCAAATGCGCCCCATAGACGCGTTTACCTCGCTGCACGAAAACGCGCTTGCCAACATTAGGTTATCTTCTTTTCCGCATAAGCCGCTGCCTTGGGCGTATTTGTACTGGGCAAATGCTTGCCCCTTTATAAGGTTGCCTGCCATGGATAAAGGCTCTGTAAGTGCTTTTTCGGCACTTTGTTTCATTACGGAAAGCGTATTTTTTATGCCGTTTGTTATTTCATCGCGCGTTGCTCCTGTAAGGGCTATCTCGTTTTCCATGATAACATCGGGCAAGCTTTTGCCCGATGCCTCGCTTAATAACCCGCTAATTGTATTATACATTTTGTTCGCCCTCCCTCACGTCTACAATGCGCACAGACAGTATATTTGCGGCGGCGCAAAGGGCAGATTTTATGCCAAGGGGTATTTTGCTGTCTGTTTCAATCACGGTGCTTGCCAAATGCCCCTTAGCGGTGCGCGATACGCGCATCACGGCTATATTAATGTTGTTTTTTGCCAAAATGCCGCTTATCTCGCTTACAACGCCCGGTGCGTCGCGCTGAGTGATTAATATTGTGGGACATTCGGCGCAAAAATCTGTGGGCATGCCGTTAATATTCGTAATGCGTATGCGCCCACCGCCTATGCTGCTGCCCTCGATAACGCTTTCGCTGTTATCGCTGTGATAAAACGTGATTCGCGCGGTGTTTTCGTGGCAGTCGAAAAGCTCCAGCTCCTCAAAGCTTGCATTTATGCCGCGCTCTTTTGCAATTTGTGGGGATATTTTAAGACGCTCGTCGTCCTCGCTAAGACCAAGCGCACCTGCCAAAAGTGCCTCATAGGTGCCATGGCCGCGCCCTGTTTTGGCAAAGGAGCCGTGCAGCCCGAAATGCACCTTGTTAAACGGCTTTTCCGCTATTTTTGCCGCCACAAAAGCAAGGCGCGCCGCCCCTGCCGTGTGGGAGGAGGACGGCCCTATCATCACAGGCCCTATAATATCAAAAATGCTTATATTCAATCTGCGCTCACCCCTACAAATTAATATTGATAAATTATTATTAGTATAGCACAAATAGCCCTACTTATGGTACAATATAAACGTAAAAACATTTGTACTTGTCAAGAGTACAGTTTGGAGGAAAAAATGGATTTATTAAAACAGCTAAACAGTCTGCCGATGTTTTTGATAGCAGGCGGCGCAATCTTATTTGTGATACTGATGTGCGTGGTATTTTTGGTTAAAAGCTACCGTGCAGGTATCGCTATCGGCATGGATAAAGCAAAGCTGAATAAGGCAATTACCAGCTCTGCCACCTTTACTGTGCTGCCAAGCATCAGCATCTTGCTTGGGGTTATTGCACTTTCCGGCTCCCTTGGCGTGCCGCTGCCATGGGTAAGGCTGTCGGTAATAGGCGCCTTGCACTACGAGGCAAGCGTTGCAGACATTGCGGCGCGCAATATGGGCATAGGCGGGGGACTTGGCTCGGGCAATCTTACTGCCTCGGCTTTTGTAACTATCGGCCTTGTGATGACGGCAGGCATTATCTGGGGCATGCTGCTTTGCATCTTCGGGCTTAAAAAATATCTTGCCAAAATGCAAAAACCCGGTATTAAAAAAGACGGTAAAAAGGGCTTTGGCGATATAGCCTTTGTAGCCATGTTTGTGGGCCTTGTTAGCGCATATATAGGCAGCTACGTTGGCACATTTACTTCTACAGGCGACTATATCCCCCTTGCAGTCGCCGTAATATCCGCCATTGCCATGGCAGGCTTTGAGGCATTGTCGCATAAAAAAATCTTCAGTTGGATGGACAGCTTTTCAATGGCGGGCAGCATGCTTGTGGGCATGGGCGGCGCAATTGTGCTTGGCCTATTATAAAGGAGGGGAAAATAATGGATAATAAAGAACAGGTTTTCAGTAAATATTCAAACCAGATACATTTTTTAGGACGTTCAGGCCTTGCCATAGGTCTTGTTATTTTGTTTGCCGTGCCGCTTTTGTTTGGCATGGTGCTGGACGCCGGCGTGGACATGGGCGGCTTTTGGAAGGCGTTTGTGCAGGTAGCACCGCTTTATATACCCTCCTGCATAGTGGAGTTTCTAATCTACGCCCCCATTCTTGGCGCAGGGGGCAGCTATCTTGCCTTTATCACGGGCAATTTGTCTAATCTTAAAATACCTTGCGCCGTAAACGCACGTGATATTTGCGACACCGCCGTAGGCACACCCGAAAACGAGATTATTTCCACGCTTTCTATCGCTACAAGCTCCCTTGTAAACGTGGCGGTGCTTGCCATTGGCGTTTTGTGCCTTGTGCCACTTACGCCTGTGCTGGAAAACCCTGTGCTGCGCCCGGCTTTCAACAACGTAATACCTGCGCTTTTTGGCGCAATGGCGTTTAAATATTACACAAAAAGTCTTAAAATCACTGTGGTGCCGCTGGTATTTATGTGTTTATTGTGCATCTTGGTGCCAAGCATGATAACCAATGTGTCGCTGCTGATTATCCCATCGGGCGGCATTGCCATAGGCATTGCGTGGCTGCTGTTTAAAAAAGATAAGCTTGGCAATCTGTAAAACCGCGGCGTGAAATACAGCAACTTATGCAAGCTTTAAAACACCATCTATCATAAGGAAAGCTGCTATATTTTAACCCAAAGAGAATAATATATGAAAACTCCTCCAAAACAAATTACAGTTTTGGAGGAGATTTTTAATATATTGCATTTTGCCGTTTGTTAATATGCGCAGGAAAGGGCGATGCATAAAAGCCCTATATAATATGTGGCGAGGTTTAAAAAACGTAGCATTTTGCGAGGGCGCAGGTAAAAATACAATAGCAAAATTACCCCGTCCGACAATAAAAACAAAACACTGCCAATGCATAAAAGCATGCTTTTTTCGGGGCTCGCTATTGCAAACGCCGCCGAAAAGCCACGCGCACACATTAGCCCCACAAAAAGGGAATATGCCATAACAGGCAGCTTCATGCGGTGCAGCTTAAAATGGTTTGACCGCGAGCAAAGCCATGTAAAAAACAATAGGCAAATGGGCAAAACCAAATCGTAAGCATGAAAGGGCGATAAAAACGAAAACACAATGCAAAACCCAATATGCGCCAGCATAAAGCTGATAACTCCGCGCAGAAAATACTTGCTGAACAGCTTGCCCTTGTTGTTTGCAAGGCCTAAATATACGTCGCCGAAAAGGCATAGCGCAAGGCAGGGCAACAGGCCGTAAAAATAGGACGGGTTGTTGCCGCCGCCCACGTAAAACGCTATTGCGGAAAGCAAAATAAAGCCAACGCTTGCTGCCGTTTTTGCGGCTGTGTAATATTTAAAATGCCGCTTTGAATACGCTATGTAAATCAGAAAAGCAAATAGGCAAAGATAAATAAAGCTAGATACAATCAGCATGTAAATTTGTTTTCCTTTTTATTTTTTTTAATGTAAATGTCTATACAAGCTCGCAAATGCCGGCGCATATTGCGGTGGTGGTTTTAACATATTCGCCAATGTCGAAGGGCTTGCCAACCAGCTTTTCGGCGGCATCTTCGTCTGCGTCGTCGCTCATGGTGCGCACTACAACAAAGGGCACGTCGTTTTTAGCCGCGATATGCGCCACAGCCGCACCCTCCATTTCCACACAGGCAGGGGCAAAACGCTCTGCAATGCTGTTTTTAACGGCGGTGTCGCCAATAAATAAATCCCCCGTGGCAATGGGCGCAACTATATATTTAACCTTTGCCCGTTGGCATGCCTTTTCTGCCGCCGCAACAAGGCGCGCGTCAGAGCTAAAGGCTTGCATATGCGGATATGCCTCGGCAATCATGCGGTTTTCGGCATCGTGATACATAAGGCTATCGCCTATTACCACATCGCCAATGCTGATTTTATTGGTCATATTTCCGGCAATGCCCGAAAGCACTATGGCATCACAGCCAAAAACCGTGATTAATAGCTGAGTGGCGGCGGCGGCGTTTACCTTGCCCATGCCTGCACAGCAAAGCACAATGTCTTTTTCGGAAAGCTTGCCCTCGTAAAAATCTACGCCACCTGCCTTGTGCTGCTCTTTCTGCGACAAAAGCGCAAAAAGCTGTTCCACTTCACAGGGCATTGCGCCTAAAATACCTATTTTATTCATATTATCTCCTAAATATTATACTTATGGTATATAATGACTATATTTGACAAATCGTATTGTATGGAACGGTCAAGACAGTTCCGCTTTCGTGTTCTAATGCATATACACAGTCGAAACTATTTTACTAACAGTAAATAATAACCATGAAAATACAATTAGTTATACATTAAAACGGAATAGCGTAACGTCCCCGTCTTTCATCACGTATTCCTTGCCCTCGCTGCGCACAAGGCCTTTTTCTTTGGCGGCTGTCATGCTGCCGCATGCCATTAGGTCGTCATAAGCCACTATTTCGGCACGGATAAAGCCACGCTCGAAATCAGAATGGATTTTGCCGGCGGCACCCGGTGCCTTAGTGCCATTGGTAATTGTCCATGCACGCACTTCAGGCTCCCCAGCCGTTAAAAAGCTGATTAAGCCAAGCAACTTATAGCCCTCTTGTATCAGCTTATCAAGGCCGCTTGCGCTAAGGCCAAGCTCTGCCAAAAACTCTTTTTTCTCGTCTTGGGTATAGCTTGCGATATCTTCTTCTATTTTGGCGCAAATAGGTATACAGCCCGCGCCCTCGGCGGCGGCTATTTTTTGCACTGTAGGATAATAAGGGTTTGCGTCAAGGCCGCTTAGTAAATCGTCCTCGGACAAATTGGCGGCATAAATAACAGGCTTGCCCGACAAAAGCGGCAAATCTGCCATAAGCAGCTCCTCGTCCTCGGTGTGGGTTTCAAACACGCGTGCGTTTTTGCCTTCGCCTAAATGTGCGGCAAGGCGCTCTAGGCATGCCGCCTCGCTTTGCATTGCCTTGTCGCCGCCCTTCATGGCTTTCTTTGTGCGGTCAAGGCGACGCTCCACTATTTCTATGTCGCTGAAAATCAGCTCTAAATCTATTGTTTCGATATCTCGTGCAGGGTCCACAGAGCCTTCCACATGTATAATATCGTCGCTGTCAAAGCAGCGCACCACATGGATAATAGCGTCCACCTCGCGGATATGGCTAAGGAATTTATTTCCAAGCCCCTCGCCCTTGCTTGCACCTTTTACAAGGCCTGCAATATCCACAAACTCGATAATGGCAGGGGTGTATTTTTTAGGATGATACATCTCGGCAAGCTTATCAAGGCGTTCGTCAGGCACGGGTACCACGCCCACATTTGGCTCTATGGTGCAAAAGGGGTAATTAGCGGCGCCTGCGCCTGCATTTGTAATTGCGTTAAATAATGTGCTTTTGCCTACGTTTGGTAAGCCGACTATGCCTAATTTCATGTTATTTGTGTCCTCTTTTCGGTAAAATCAATAATAAATAGTTTTGTATAAGTGTATTATAGCGAATTTTAGGCATTAGTGCAACGAAAAACTGCACTGTACTTTTTTTATACATAAATATGTTGTATAATAAGCCTATAATATAATTTGGGGGGATTTGTCTAATGGCAGGAGAAAAAATTTTAATTGTCGATGACGACAAGAACATATGCGAGCTTTTAAGGCTGTATTTAAACAAAGAGGGCTATGAAACGGAAATAGCCAACGACGGTGAAGCCGCAATAGCTGTGTTTGAAGACAAAAAGCCAAGCCTTGTTTTAATGGACGTAATGATGCCCAAAATGGACGGGTGGGAGGCGTGCCGCCGCATACGCGCTGTATCGCAAACGCCTGTTATCATGCTTACCGCCAAGGGCGAAACCTTTGATAAGGTGCTGGGGCTAGAGCTTGGTGCAGACGATTATATTGTAAAGCCCTTCGACGCCAAGGAGGTAGTGGCACGCATTAAAGCCGTGCTGCGCCGCTGTGTACCCGCAGAGCCTGCGCGCGAGGGTGTGATAGAATTTGATAAGCTTGTGGTGGATTTAACACGCTACGAGCTAAAGATAGACGGCAAGGTGGTAGACGCTCCGCCAAAGGAAATGGAGCTTTTGTATTATCTTGCAAGCCACCCAAACCGCGTGTTTACACGGGACCAATTGCTGGACGAGGTGTGGGGCTTTGAATATTACGGAGATTCTCGCACTATAGATGTGCATGTAAAGCGTCTGCGCGAAAAGCTAGAGGGCACAAGCGAGGCATGGACGCTTAAAACAGTGTGGGGCGTTGGATATAAGTTTGAGGTTAAAGACTAATGCGGAAAAGCATTGCTTCAAGATATTTTTATTCCACTGCAACCTTGCTCATTTGCAGTATCGCCATCATGGGCTTTATACAGATGTATTTGTCCATGGGGTATTTTGGCGACGAGAAAAACAAATCGCTGGTAAACACTATAGATAACGCATATTTATTGGTGCAGGAGGCGCGAGAAAGCAGCACCTTGGCAGACGCCGCCAGAGTGGGGCGTCTTGCAAGAGAGCTTACCATTACCGCACGCGCATCGGAATCTCTTGTTATCCTTACAGACGACAAGGGCATGCCGTTGCTTGCGGATAAGCTGATAATGGACGAGGCGCAAAAACATGCGGTGCCGCAAAAGATATTGTCGGAAATTTCAAAAAACGGTACCTACGAAGAAATGGGTACTATGGGCGGATTTTTCCCACGGCGATTTTACGTGGTGGGTAAACCGCTTGTGTTTCAAAACGGCAGTATAGAGGGCTATGTTTTTGCCGCCACCGATGCCGAAAGCCTTTCGAGATATCTTTCGGATATGTTTTCGTCGTTCATCTTGTCGGCAGGGCTGATGCTACTGGTTTCGTGCATACTTTCAATAGTGCTTACTTCGCGCACCACAACGCCCCTTCGCCGCATAGCGGAGGCGGCGCGCAAATTCGGCAGCGGAGATTTTGCGGCGCGTGTGCCTGTGGAGGGCGACGACGAAATAGCGCAGCTTGCCCTTACCTTTAATAATATGGCAAGCAGCCTAGAGGTAAACGATTCCTCTCGCCGCAGCTTTATGGGGAATATCGCCCACGAGCTGCGCACACCAATGACAAGCATTAAGGGCTTTGTAGACGGCATGCTGGACGGCACTATCCCGCCGGAATGTTATGACCATTATCTTGGCATAGTGTCGCAGGAATCGGGCAGGCTTACACGCCTTATCAAAAACATGCTTGATATCACAAAGCTTGAGGCAGGCGAATATAAAGTAAATGCCGCACAATATGATATATGGGAAAGCATCACGGGCGTGGTGTTTGCGGCAGAGCAAAGGCTTGAGGCAAATCAAATAAATATTGTAGGGCTTACCCCCAGTAAAACTGCGGTGTTTGCAGATTCGGATTTAGTGTATCAAGTGGTGTATAATCTGGTGGATAATGCTATAAAATTTTGCGACGTGGGCGGAAACATTCGTTTTTCGGTCACATCAGGCAAAGGCGTTGTAACCGTGGGCATACGCAATTCGGGCGTGGGCATCGCCGAGGACGCTTTGCCCCTTGTGTTTGAACGGTTTTATAAAGAGGATAAAAGCCGTGGGCTAAACACCACAGGCTCCGGCCTTGGGCTGCATATTTGCAAGGTGCTTATAGGCTTATCGGGTGGCAAAATATGGGTAGACAGCAAAGAGGGCGAATATTGCGAGTTTTTATTCACCTTGCCCACAGAGCCGCCCGCAAAACGTTAATAAGATTTCATATTCATCAAGCTGAATTAAAGCTGCATGAGTATTGGAAAATACAATTTCAATAAACCGTCACATTTTAATATTATAATCATATGCATGGCGCAAAGGCGCAGGCATATTTTGGGTGCTACGCACCAAAGGAGCCGCTATGGAAAAACATAATAAAAATAAAAATGCCATAGCAAAATATGTAAGCGGCATTTGTGCGTTGCTGTTTTTGCTTTTTGCGTTATTATGCATCACGCTTTTATTCGTGTGCGCTGTTATGATAAACAACAGGCAAATGCCGCCTATGACACAGATGCAAAACAGCATTTTACCACAAGAGCCGCAAGAGGGTTTTTATAAGCCGGATAAAATTGTAGAGCTGCAAAAAGAGCCTTTGGAAAACGGCGCTCTTACAAACAGCGCAATTTATAGGGGCGCTGTGGAAAGCGTGGTGGATATCATGCTGCTTTACAAGGACTCTCCACAGTGGCAAAGTGCAGGCACGGGCATTATCATAAGCGACGACGGCATGATAGTTACAAGCTCTTATTTGCTGGCAAACGCTGAATATTGCAAGGTGGTTTTGCAAAGCGGCGAGGAGCTTACGGCTATTATGGTGGCCGCAGATAATTACAGCGGCCTTGCCGTAATAAGCGTAGAGCCGACGCAAAAGCTTACAGCGGCAACATTTGCAGATACAGATGCTTTGCAAATAGGGGACAGAGTGCTTTCTATAGGCACGGCAGACGGAGCTTTTTCAGGCAGCCTTTCCGAGGGTATGATATCGGGGCTTTCAAGAGATGTGGAAGTAAACACAGAGGGCGGCATAGTTCATTTATCGGGCCTAATACAGGTAGACAGAGCCTTGGCAGGCGGCAATTACGGCTGCGCACTGCTTAATATATATGGGCAGGTAATAGGCATAAGCACGCCATATGGCGAATGGGAGGGCGGCGCTGTAGGCTTTGCAATCCCTTCCTCGTGCATAAAGCAAGCTACGGATTATATCATAACCCTCGGCTATGTGCCGCGTGCGGCGCTTGGCGTAATGGCAGAGGAAATAAGCGACGCTGAATGTGCGGCGTTTCGCTTGCCCACAAACGGTGTGATGATTAACAGCATATCCGAAAAATGCGGCCTTTCAAAGCACGGTATAAGGCCCGGAGATTTTATTTTTGCAATAGATAATGTGGAGGTAAATTCCACAAAAGAGCTTGTTCGGGAAGTGCAAAAGCACCAAGAAGGCGATAGCGTTTCTGTGCTTATTTGCAAGCTGGAAACCCTTGAAACACAGGAATATAAAGTGGTGCTTTTAGGAAACAGTAAGTAAATTTGATTTTTTTGGTTATATAATGTAAAATATATGCTTACGGTGGCATTTAGCGCGGCAGAAATAGTTTAAAACATTATAACAATACTGCTGCATTGCGCCGCCTTATTCTTAAATTTAGGACGTGTTTAATTTGGTTCGAGTTTCACCGTCTGTCTTAGCGGCAGATTTTACTTGCCTTGGTGCCCAGTGTCGCATGGTGCTTGATGGCGGCGCAGACATGCTGCATATCGACGTAATGGACGGCGCTTTTGTACCTAATATATCAATAGGGATACCGGTGCTGCAATCCTTGTCTAAAAACATTGATGCGTTTTACGACGTGCATTTGATGATAAACGAGCCTATTCGGTATGTAGATGCCTTTGCAAAGGCAGGCGCGTCCTTGCTTACCTTTCATCTTGAAGCGGCAGAAAATGTATCGGAAATAATAAAAGAAATTCGTGCCCATAATATAAAGGTAGGCGTCAGCATTAAGCCCGATACGCCTGTAAGCGAGGTTTTTCCGTATCTTAGCGATATAGATATGGTGCTGGTGATGAGCGTAGAGCCGGGCTTTGGCGGACAAAGGTTTATGCCCATGGCACAGGAAAAGATAAAGCTATTGCGCAAGGAGATAAACAGCCGCAAGCTAACTACATGGATAGAAGTAGACGGCGGCATAGACGAAAACACAGGGAAAATATGCGCAGACGCAGGTGCCGATATTTTGGTGGCAGGCAGTGCCATATTTGCGGCAAAGGAACCATGTAAGGTAATTGAGGCATTGCATAATTTAACGGCGGATTGAAATAGCGTTGCATAAAATTTAAAAATATTGTATATTTGTAGTTCAAATATTGTAAATCGGTACTTTAATTTTATGCCTATGCTTATGTAAAATAAATCCCATGAAATGAGGCTTATATTTGAGCAGTGCAGCTGTGCGTCCTCCTATACACGAGGGCTACGAAACAGGTAGAGATACAATATGTATGATTTTGCCGCTTTTGGCGATGGCTTGTTATTTGTACGGGCCGCGCCCTGCGGCTATTTGTGCTGTGGCTATAGTTACAGCCATAATATGCGATAGAATTGTGGCGATTTTGCGCCATATTAAATACGACAAAACCGAAAACAGCTCTGTGGCGTTCAGCCTTGTACTGGTGATGATGCTGCCGGCAAGCGTAAACTATTACGTGGTTATAGCAAGCGTTGCCATAGCGGTGTTTATAGGCAAAGCGGCGTTTGGCGGCTATGGGGCATACCCGTTCAGCCCTGCGGCACTTGGCTATGCGGTGGCGGCGGTAAGCTGGCCAAAGGAAGTGTTCTTTTTCCCAGAGCCCTTCAGCATGGGCTGGGAGCATGTGCTTTCAACAGAGGGCCTTGCCCTTATCGAAAGCAGTGCCCATACCCTTAAAACAGGCGGCTTGCCAAACATAAGCACTTTTAATTTAATTTTAGGAAATTACGCAGGGCCAATGGGAGCAACGGCGGTGCTTGTAATTTTGGCGTGCGCCGCATATTTGTGGGCGCGCAGACGCATTACCCTTACAGCACCAGTAAGCTTTTTGGCGGTATGCATGCTGATAGCCTTTTTGTTCCCTCGCCTTGGTGATATCTCGCTTTCTTGGCCTTGGATAAACGTGGCGGCGCGTGCAGAAATGTTGAAATACGAGCTTTTGTCCGGTGCTATGCTGTTTGCGGCGGTGTTTTTGATTAACGATCCTGTTACCTTGCCCAAAAACGAAATTTCTCGCCTTGTATACGGAATAATCTTAGGCATTGCCACTATGATGTTCCGCTATTTTGGCACTTATGAAACAGGCGTTTGCTTTGCACTTCTTGCGGTGAACTCTTTGTCGGGATATATCGACCGTGTGGTTATGCGCCTTACCGCGCACAAAAAGGGGGTGCTACGCCGTGAACAATGAAAAGCTGAAATATTACGCGGATAATATGGAGCATATTGCCCATAAAGACCGCATGTTCTTAAATAACCCTGTAATTATGCAGGGGCTTGGGCTGGCGCCAATAGTAGTGGCGGCAACAAGCATGAAAAATGCGGTTATACTATCAATGGCGGTTTTGCTTTTGCTTATGCCCACCCGTGTTGTGGCGGCGTTTTTAAGCAGATTTTCGTATTTTCGATTTCGCGGACTTACCTATTCTTTAACAGCCGCCACTTTGTATATCGGCGTGCTTTATATTATTAACATTTTGTATCCAAGCGCAGATGTTGCCAATGTGGGCTTATATCTTCCGCTTTTAGTTGTGGATCCTATTATTATAAAACGCTACGAACGTCCGCAAAAGGAACGCCTTTCAACAGCGGCACGAAAGGGCTTTTTAACGGCGTGCGGATATATTATGATTATTATGATTATGGGCGCTCTGCGCGAATTTTTGGCGTATGGCACTCTTTATGGCATTGAAATGGCGAAAACACCGATTTTGCCATTTATCAAGTTGCCCTTTGGCGGGTTTATTCTACTGGGGATTTTGATAGCTGTGTGGCGCAGCGGAGTAAATTTATTCAAGAAAAAGATAAATATGGGGGCGAAGAAAACAAATGCTTGATGTGTTTAAATCCCTCGGAGAGTTTTTCTTGTATGCGGTTATTGCGGTTTTTGCGCAAAATGCGGTTTTTTCGCGCTCGCTCGGTGTAAGCCGTCTTGTAAAGCTTGTAGACGACACAACTGTAGACAGCATTACCTTCGGCGCGCTTTTGTGCTTTATCCAAATTATTTCCGCACCACTTGCGTATTTTGTAAACCTGTTTCTTGTGCGCCTTTCCTTTAAGGCGTATATTCGCCCGTTGGTGCTTGTGCTTTGCAGCGCAGTGGCGTTTTTTATAGTTTTGGGCGTACTTGTATTTGTATTTAAAATGGAAAGTGCCAAAAACGTGGTGGCTGTTTTACCCATGGCAACGTTTAACTGCTGCATTTTAGGCACATTATTCATTACCACCATGCAAAATTTTACTCTTTTACAAACCTTGGGTTTTGCCCTTGGCAGCGGCATGGGCTATGTGCTTGCCGTGGTAATAGTTACCGAGGGGCAGCGCAAGCTGCAAAGCCGCAGTGTGCCAACCACATTTAAGGGGCTGCCTATTACGCTGATATATATTGGTATATTGGCATTGGCAATCTATGGCTTTACAGGCCACATGATTACATTCTAATAAAGCAAGGGGAGATGACGGCGTGAAACAGCGCAAAGCGCAAAAAATAAAAAGATACAGACGCAGCTTTAATGGGCAGGCAGAGCGTAGCCTTGTAATAAGGAAAATAGTTATTTTTGCTATTTTTTTGCTTGTACTTTTTGCTGCGGGCTGGCTTTTGGCTAAGCCGGGAATAGACCTTGGCGCTAAGCTGTGGTATTCAATAAAAAATTCCGGCAGCACGCCCTCGTCCTCAAGCATAACTTCATCTGTACCTAATTCCGTAAGCACAGCACCGGAAAGTGTAGCGCCCGAAAGCACACCGGCTGTGGCGCCTGTTGCAAATAGCAACGGAAACTGGGCATATGTAAGCCTTTCTTCTGTAGATACACCTGAGCGCGCGGCGCAAACCGCAAAAAATCTTGCCGCTGAGGGCATAAAAGCCGCCGTTCTTACACTAAAAGACGAGCGAGGATTTATTTATTATCCGTCATCAGTTTTTGGCGCATCTGCAAACATCTCCACCAGCACTATCGACGCCGCCGCAATAGTAAAGGCAATAGAGGAAAACGGCGTTATACCCGTAGCGGCAATATCCGCATTTAAAGATGCCAACGCCCCACAGCAAAACCGCGGCATGGCTGTAACTTATATGGGGCAAGACGGCTTTTTGTGGCTGAATAATAAGGCGGAGCTTGGCGGAGTGCCATGGCTTAACCCATATTCCAAAGAGGCAAACACATATATAAACGATATTATCGCCGAGGTGCTTGGATTTGGCTTTAAAGAAGTAATTTTGCAGGGCGTGCAGTTTCCAAGCGGCTTTGGGCTGGACCTTGCAGGATATCGTCAGGGCGAGGATAAGCGCAGCAAGGAAAATGTTCTTACAGATTGCGTTGCCGCGTGGCAAAAGCTTTGCGAGGATAAGGGCGCAGTGTGCTGGTTTGAATATTCTGCCACAGGCGCTATTAAAGACGGCGACGCCACTACTGTAATAAGCCCGCTAAAGCTTGGCGCAAAAAATGTTTTACTGGATTTTGCCGAGAGTGTTGCAAGCAAGGACGGTGTAGATACCTTAGATACAGCTTTGCTTGACGCGGCATTTTCTAAAGCACAGCAAAACGGCATAAATGCAGTTGCTATGCGTGTGTCAAATGGCAAGCTTACAGGCGAGGCACTACAGGCGGCAACAAGCTATGCCCATGGGGCAGGCTATGTAAGCGCGGTTGTAAAATAAAATATAGGTATATTGCACATGCACGGCTAAAGCAATACATTGTAGGCGGCGGTCTTGACCGCCGCGATTTCGCGAGTTTTGCACGTGGAGAGAGCAATAAAACAGAGCAGATAAGAAGTAGCGTATCTTATGTGTGCAATATTGCACATTGCTATATGTTTATAAAAAGAGTAAAAGGAGCTGCCGTATGGCAGCTCCTTTTACAAGAGGGGTGGGAAAGTATAAGTAAAGTAAGTTATAAGTAAAATAAGACATAAGTAATACTTATGCGTAGCTTGACTACAGGTATCATTTTACTCTTTTTACTTTACTTGTCAAGCGTGCTTTCTTATATTTTGTTTAAATAAATAGCTTGCAAATTGCATTTAACGTTATATAATTAATATAAACAGCTTATAATTGCAATGCATTTAAAGCAAATAAGGTTTTAACGGAATTTCACTTTAAAATAATTAAATTTAAAGTAAAGAAGGTACAGCAATGGACGCGATAGACCGCGATATTCTTGCCCTTTTGCGCACAAATGGGCGCATGCCCGTAAAGGAAATAGCAAAGCGTGTGTCGCTTACAAGCCCTGCCGTAAGCGAGCGCATACACCGCATGGAGCGCGTGGGCGTTATTGCGGGGTATACTGTTATAGAGGGCAGGCTGCCCGGTGGCACCAAGGTGGACGCGCTGATAAATATTTCCGTGCCCACAAGCGAAAGGCAATATTTTTTCAATTTGGTAGAAAGCCGCAATGACGTGATGCACTGCTTTCATGTTACGGGCAGTTATAGCTACATGGTGCGCGTGTGCTGCGAGAACATGCAAAAGCTGGAGGATTTAATAAACAATTTGCAAAAGCTTGGGCAAACAAGCACCCAAATTATCCTTTCTACGCCCATAGATAGGCCCATAGCGGAAAATTAAAGGAGATGAAGTAGTATGAATTGCCCACAATGCTCGGCACCTATATTACAGGGAAATAGCTTTTGCACTGCCTGCGGCACAAGGGTAAAGCCCGCCACTCCCGAACGCAAAACGGCGGAAATAAACACATCAAAATATGTGTTTTATCTCTTTGTAATGTCCCTGCCTGTAATCGGTGCATTTGTTTGTATTATTATGGGCTATTTTACTTATACTAACGAAAGCCGCCGTGCCTTGGCAAGAGCCGTATTTTTCTATCATGCATTATTTTTGCTATGCGTAATATGTGTGCTAACGTTCTATATTTTGGGCAGAATATAAAGCTGAAAATATTAGTTTTACAATTGCCCGTAATATGTCGATTTGAAAGGAAATATATTTATGAAAAAGCTTATTTCTGCATTTATGGCGGCAACGCTTGCCTTGTGCTTTACAGCGTGTACAGGCGCGCCTGCCTCCGAGGGCGAGCCTAAAGATTACCAAAAGGTTATCACCGATACGCGCGTAGACGGCGAGGACAGCGCCTTTGAGATTGTGGCAGACAAAAGCGCGGATATGGCAGATTCTGCGTTTTCCATGCTTTCAATAGATGCAGCCGACGTGGATAAATTTGCTATATCATGCAGCTTTTTAAATGTAAATGCCTATTGCGTGGCAATAATCAAGCCAACAAGCGGCAAAGAAACCGCCATTAAAGACGCTTTGCAAAGCTATGTGGATTTGCAAAAGAAAAACATGGAAAACTATTTGCCGGAGCAATTTGCAATAGCCGACGCGGCAGTGGTGAAAACCCTTAAAAGCGGCGAAGTAATTTTGGTGATGTGCAAGGACAGCGCAACCGTGGCAAAGGATATTGAAAAGGCACTAAAATAAGTACAGCAATGTGTGCGCACAGGGCTGCACTTGCAGCCATTTATTGGTATGACTACATGTAAAATTTACGTAAATTTATCCATTTAAAGGTGTAAACAAACTACAAGAGTGCTATAATTGTCGTTATATTTCAAAATACGGCAAAAGGAAATGAAGTAATGCTAAATATAATTTTACTTGGTTTTGTCAGCTTTTTTTCAGATATCAGCAGCGAAATGGTGTACCCGTTGATACCGCTTTATCTCACCTCGGCTTTTGGCGCGACGCCTGCACTTATTGGCGTAATTGAGGGCATTGCGGAAAGCGCGGCAAGCCTTTTAAAGGTATTTAGCGGATATATTACCGATAAATATCACAACAAAAAGCCCGTTGCCTTTATAGGCTATGCCACAGGCCTTGTGTATAAAGTAGCTCTTATTATAGCGTCGTCGTGGGCAGGCATCTTGGTGGCGCGAGTGATAGACCGCATAGGCAAGGGCATACGCACAGCACCAAGAGATGTGCTTGTTAGCGAAAGCGCAGACAAAAACACCATGGGCAAAGCCTTTGGCATACATAAAGCCCTTGATATGGCAGGCTCTGCCATAGGTATATTAATCGCATATTTACTGGTGGCAAATTCAAACGGCGTGTTTGATTATAAAAAGCTGTTTGTCATTTCGGCTATTCCTGCGGTAATAGGGCTGTTTGCGCTATTGACGGTAAAAGAAAAGCCACAGCTTGCAAACCCACCCAAAAGGGAACCCTTTTGGAAAAATATCAAGCTGATAAACGGCAATTTAAAGCTGTACCTTGTGGTAACCTTTTTGTTTACCCTTGGCAATTCTTCAAACACATTTTTGCTTTTGCGTGCCAAAAGCATAGGCTTTACAGACACAAACGTTGTGCTTTTATATCTTGCGTATAACCTTACTGCCGCCATTTTGTCCATACCCTTTGGTAAGCTTTCGGACAAAATAGGCCGTAAAAAGCTACTGGTTGGGGCATATCTTGTGTTTTCTCTTGTGTATTTGGGCTTTGCCTTTGTGTCAAGCTCTATAGGCATGGTGATAATATTTATCATCTACGGCTTTTACACAGCCATGATATCAGGCGCAGAGCGCGCAATGATTACCGAGATATCGCCACCCCATTTAAAAGGCACAATGCTTGGGCTGCAATCTACCATAGTGGGCATCGCGCTTTTGCCTGCAAGTGTTATCGCAGGCGTTTTGTGGGACACAATAGGCGCGGCGGCTCCCTTCGTGTTTGGCGCAGCACTTTCCCTTGTGGCGGCTATAATGCTGATAATATTGCTAAATAAAAAAACCATGCAAAGGGAAACGGATTAAAAACAATAGAACACCGAGTAAAAAACGTGCAAAAGAAAATAGACTAAAAAACAATAAAACGCCGCGGCAAATAAACTGCACGTGGCGTTTGTGGGTTTACCAATTATTAACAGCATGCTCCGCAAAAGCAGGCAAGCCTTTCACCTCTAGCACGGTGCCGTCGTCCAGTACGGCTTTGCCGCTAAATTCGCCAAACATCTGGTGGCAGCAATTGTCTACAAAAAGCACTTTCATTTTTGTGGTGCGGTCGTAGCAGGGTACAAGGGTTAAATCCAGCCGCCCATCGTCGTCGTACAGATGCCATGGTTTCATGTATTCGGTGCCAAGGTCGATATGCACCTTGCCAAGCTTGTGGGCATGCTCGCCATAAAACAAGGTGTTTTCGGTGGCGTTTTCCGTGTTGCCAAAGCCTTTGCCAAGGTTAAACCCGAATATTTGCCCGTCTACAAGCCCTGTGCCGTTAGACCAATACCACTCGTTGTGAAATGGCCATACGCCGCGCCCCCAGTCCAGTAAACCAAAGGAGCCCTCGCCAAAGGTGTATTGCTCGCCCTTATATACGGCGCGGCCACGGGCTGTCATGCAGTTTATTTTATGGTTATAGTAAAAGGCGGTTTTATATTCGTCGAATGGGATATTTATCACTATGCTTTCGGGGTTTTTGCGCTCAAGTGTAATCTGCGCTTCAAAATCCTTATAAGAAAAAGAGAGATATCGCACGTCGCCCACTACCTTAAAGCGCATGTTTATTCCGCCTTTTTCGTAAACGATATCGCTGTTTTCTTCGGCGTTTTCGGGCAGATGCAGCCTGCCAAAAGGTAAGGCAAGCAATCGGCTTATTTCCACTATTTTCTCGCCTGTTTTAAAATTGAACAGCATTACGCATACTTGCCCTGCATAGGACGCATGCCCATAGGTAAATTGCAGGCATTTTTCGCCGTCTGATACTTGGTAGAAATCCCATTCCTTTATGCGATAAAAGGGCGCTTTAATGTCTTTGCGATGATAGCTTAATATAGAGCCGGTAGAGTAGCCGGGCAATATTTCCCCTTGCTTGTTTAAAACAGCGCCAGGCTCGGTGATGCGATTTTCCATTTAACTAACCTCCGTTTATGTTTTTATCATTTAGCGCCTTTAAGCGCTTTCTGTGTTCAATAAATATCATAGCAGTTTACCCTAACATGCAGAACTTTTAAGTAGAATACAAGTTTATATAAATTAATACTGCGACGAAAAGAGGCGTTTATGCACAAAACTAAAAATTTGTCCACTCGTATATGGCTTTTAGACGAAATACGCGGCATTGATGTTGTATTGATGTGCATTTATCATCTTTTATACGATTTAGTCGAGATATTCGGTGCAAATTTGCCGATATACCACACATGGGGCATGCGCCTTTTTCAGGGGTGTATCGTGGGCGTATTTGTGATTTTGTCGGGCATTGCATGCCGATTTTCCAAAAATAACACAAGGCGCGGTGCCATATGCTTTGCCCTTGGCATGGTGATGACGCTTGTTACATGGCTTGTTATGCCCTCGCAGCTTATTGTGTTTGGCGTTTTGCATATGCTTGGCATCTGCATGGTTTTGTTTGGGCTTTTGCGCCCGTTGCTTGATAAAATACCGCCCCTTGTGGGCGCAATTGTAAGCGCGTGTTTATTTGCGCTTACTTATTACACGCAAATAGGGCAATTGGGCATAGGCGGCTTTAGCGTAGCTTTGCCAAAGGCATTTTATGAAACACCGTTTTTGTTTTGGCTTGGCTTTCCAAATATCGGCTTTGCGTCGGCGGATTATTTTCCGCTTTTGCCATGGCTTTTCTTGTTTATATGCGGCAGCTTTCTGGGCGTATATGTAAAAGCAATGAAGATGCCACGGTTTTTCTACGCCTGCCACAGCAAGGCTTTGGCATTAATAGGGCGCAACACCTTGATAATTTACCTAGTGCATCAGCCTATTATTTACGGTATTTTGTATATTATTTACAGTATAACATAAAACAAATGCATTTTGTATAGCAATTTTACTTTTGTTGTCCTACTAAAGCCCTCGTCTTTGCTATATGCAACTTGACAAAAGGTTGTGTACAAAGACAGAATAAGTCAAGTTGCTATAGTATAAAGCGTATTGCAAAGCTGTTTTTTTGTTGCCTAATACCACCGCAAGTGCCTTTAGAGCCTTGGGGTGGTATTTTTTATGTGTGTCGGCGCATGTGCATAATAAAGGCTCTATACTGAATGTTTGGCCGCAAGGCGAACAGAGCCAATAAAAGCCGAAAAACTTTTTATAAAAAACCATTGACAAAGAGGTTAAGCCGTTGTATAGTTAGTTACAGAAGTAATGAACCAATCAAGGAGGCGAAACAATTGAACGGCAACCTTAACAGTGCAAAGTCCATATATCTGCAAATAGCGGAAATGCTGGAAGATAATATCCTGAGGGATATCCTTATTGAGGAGGAGCAGGTGCCTAGCACAAACGAGCTTGCACGAACCTTTAGCATCAACCCGGCTACGGCGGCAAAGGGCATTAATATTTTGGTAGAAGAAGGCACAATTTATAAGAGAAGGGGAATTGGCATGTTTGTAGCAGGCGGTGCAAAAGCTAAAATAATCGAAAAGCGTAAAACAAGCTTTTTTGAAGAATATATCAAATCTCTTGTGCGCGAGGCAAAAGGCCTTAAAATAAGCAAAACAGAGCTTGTAGACATGATAGATAAAGCCATTACGGAGGAGAAATAAGATGATTAAAACATTAAAAGCGGAAAACCTAACGAAAACCTATGGCAAAACAGAGGTGCTTCACGGCATAAGCCTCGAGATAGAGCCGGGCAAAATATATGGCCTAATAGGGCGAAACGGCGCAGGGAAAACCACGTTATTAAGCCTTTTAACAGCGCAAAACACCATTAGCGGCGGCACGGTTACATACGGCGGCGAAAAGGTGTGGGAAAACGAAAAGGTGCTAAGCCAGCTTTGCTTTTCGAGAGAGCTTTCGCCCATGCTGCTTTTTGGGCAGAACACCATAAAGGTAAAGGAATATATCCGCGCCGCAAGCGTGTATTATCCAAACTGGGATAAAGAATATGCACAGCGGCTTATTAAGGAATTTGACCTTGATGTCAAAAAGAAAATATACAAGCTTTCCAAGGGCATGATGAGCATGGTTACTATTATAATCGCCCTTGCCTCCCGTGCGCCCATTACCATTCTTGACGAGCCTGTGGCAGGGCTTGACGTAGTAGCAAGAGAGCAATTTTACGCCTTGCTATTGCAGGATTATACCGAAACGCAGCGCACATTTATCATATCCACACATATTATCGAGGAGGCGGCAACGGTGCTTGAGGAGGTAATATTAATGGATAACGGTAATATTATGGAAATGGGAAACACAGAGGAGCTTGTATCACGTTTTAGCTATGTAAGCGGCAAGGACGATGTGGTAGATGCGGCTGTAAGTGGGCTCGAGGTTTTGCATCAAGAGGGCATTGGCCGCCAAAAAACAGTGTGCGTGCGCGCAGAGCAAAGCGCAGTGGCAAAAGCATGCCAGGGCAAAGATGTGGACGTAAGCGCAGTAAGCTTGCAAAAGGCGTTTGTATATCTTACGGGCACAGCTAAAGAGGAGGCAGCCAATGCTTAAAAGCTTAAAATATCAAGGGCATATTTTAGGAACAATGTTTCTTACCCTTGCAGGCGCAGGCGCAGTAGGCCTATTCCTTTGCCTTATAATGTTTGGCAAGGGCGACAGTTCGGTAATGCGCATAGTTGCCGTAGTGGAAAGCATGATATTAATAATGGGCTTCGCAGTGCAAATGTCTTATTTTGCGTATTATGCAGACATTGCCATTTCCATGGGCGCATCACGCAAGCATTATTTTATCAGCGCGCAGATTATAAAGCTTGCCACAGCAGTGCTGTGTTTAGTGGAAATATTGGTTATGGATTTTGTACAGCACAAGCTTTTAGATAATCCACAGTTTTTCACAGATGGCGAGTTTATAGCGGTTGTGTTTTTCGTAATCTTGCTTCTTATTTGCGCAGGCGAAAGCATGGGCGTGATATGTAATCGCTTTGGGCGCATAGGCATGGTGGTGTACATGGGAGCATGCATGGTGCTTGGTGCGTTTGTAGGCTTTGCGTTTGCAACAGGTACATTAAACGACAGCGAAATACTGTATAAAATATCGGCTAAAATTACAGAAAATTACATGGTGCCTATACTTATAATGCTTGCCGTAAGCGCGTGCATTACCGCTGTAGATTATGTTTGGAGCCGTAAGCTTACGGTAAAGGGGTAGATAAAATGCTAGAAAATGTAAAAAAGGAATTTATTCTCAGGCGGAAAAGCTTGCTGACGCTATGGGCGATAATCGGCGGAATATGGCTGGCATTTTACTTGCTAGTACTGGCGGTTGTGGTGATAGCAAAGGCAGACACATATATGAACCTATCCATGCCTATATGCGCGATGCTTTCGCTGTTTGTTATTTTGATTGATAATGTCAGCTATTTCAGCATAGAGTTTGAACAGGCGATTCGCATGAGCCGCACGCGCAAAGGCTATCTTGCAAGCACATGCATATTTGACCTTGTGCAGGGGCTTTCGTGTGTACTGCTGCTTGCAGTTTTTGCGCTTATTGATAATTTGGTTTATGGCATCTTCTTTAAAAGCCTACCACTAGACGCGGAATATATAAACGTTTTTACTATGCAAAATTTGGGCTATGCCGTCGGTGCCATAGTGGCGTTAATTTGCGTAAGCATATTTATAGGTGCGCTTTTACAAAGGTTTGGCAAAGGGGCGTTTTGGGTAGTTTGGGGCGTTTATATGTTTTTTGCGCTTTTCGGTATTAATATATCAAAATATATAGAAACAAACAATCGCTCAGGCCTTTTGGGCAAGATGGTCAACAGTGTGGCAGATATAATGAAAGCTATGCCAAACGAGAGCATGCTGGTGCTTTGCGGTGGTGCGCTACTGGCAATGTTTATAGTAGGCTATGTGTTTTTGCGCCGTGCTACAATTAAGAAGTAGGCATTAAACGATTTATTTAAAAAAGCATGAAGTAGGAAAGACAAGACCGCTTTCTACAATATATTGCGTTAATATGGAAACAAGAAACAGGGGGGGTATCATGGAAACAAAAACAATCAATTATAAAAGCAGTGTAATGCGTGTGGGCTTTGCCATGCTTGCATTAATAGGCATAACCATAGGCTTGCAAGGGGTACTTGGCGGTGTGATGAATAACCTTATGCCGGAATTTCTCAAAAAGCCATATGGCGTATGGGTGCTTAGCTATGCGCCCCTTTATCTTATCGCCGTGCCTATTTATTTGCTTATCATACGTGGCGCCGCCAATACTATGGACAAAGAAAAAACAAAGCTTTCTGCCAAAAGCACAGCAAAGGTATTTTTCATTTCCATTGCGGCGCTTTATTTCGGCAACCTGATATCAATACTTATCACTACAGCCATAGGCGCATTAAAGGGTAGCGCGGTGGTAAACCCGATTATCAATTTGCAGGCAGGCAGCGGTGTTTTGTACAATATTCTTTTCGGCGTTATTTTGGCACCGATAGGCGAGGAGCTGCTGTTTCGCTTGGTGCTTTTTAAAAAGCTTGGCGGATATGGCGACAAGGCGTATATACTTATCAGCTCCACTATGTTTGCCCTTTTCCACGGCAATTTATCTCAGCTATTGTACGCTTTTGCGCTGGGCGCAATATTCGCGTACATCATGGCGAAAACTGGTAATATATTATACAGCATGGCTCTGCATATTTTTATAAACGCATACGGCATGGTGCTTGCACCATTGGCACTTGAAAATGGCGTGGCGACGGCGATATTGGTAATTGCCATTTTATCCTGCGCCGTTACAGGGCTGGTGCTGTTTATTAGAGTGATGCGTAAAAAGCAGCTTACATTTGCACCGCCCATATACGATTTGCCCGAGTACCCTGTGCGCGCTACGCTTACTTCCCCCGGCATGGCGGCGGCTATACTTATCTGCCTTGTGCTTGTTTTTACGGCTACTTTTATGTAAAATTAAT